>JBDNFX010000106.1:0-4891 GCA_041689575.1 Kapaibacterium sp. (SeqCode) | reverse complement strand
GGAACTACGTTACTGAATTACCCTTGCAAGACGTAACAAATTATCAGAAAGTTCTTGATTTTCTTCAATACTTTGAGTTTTGTGAATAAATATTCGAGGTTTCCCATTTTGCGTACCTAAACCAACTGAAGCTTTACCACTTTGAACCATTGAAGGAACGCCCGTTATTGATAAGACTCCATATTCTTTACAAAGTTTATCTACAGCGGAAACTCCAGGAGCAATATACACAGCGCGAGCTTTTGAAATATATTTTTCAAGATCTTTGGATTGAACGGCTCTTGTTGGAATACCTTGTTCTTTAAATGCTTGAACAATTTCATCTTTAATACCTGCTGATAGACGGCTATAAGCAACAATTACAGTAACACGAGTGTTTCGAAACGAAAGATTAAATTGAAAAATTTTCTTAAAAATCTTTACTTGTGTTTCTATTGGAATTGGCATATCTTGTGCTTTCGTAGTCGAAAGTAGACACAACACAAAGAACAGCATCAATGTACAGATTCGAATGTATTTTACAAATGTCATAATGTATTTTCTACTTACAAAATATTAAAAGCTTAAAGACATTCCACCAATAATCCGTAATGGATTTTGAGGAGTTCCGTTCGGAAATTCATATATATAGGCATCGGCTTTTCCAACATTTTCAGGTTGAATGTCAAAATTAACAACCCTATAACGTACATCTAACAAATTTTGGGCCGAAATATGAAAATCAATACTTTCTGAAATTGCATATTTTGTAAATAAATTTACCAATAAATACCCCGGTATAGATTGACGAATAGTTGGGTCTGCTGCTGTAACTTGATTTCCTCTTTGTTCACCCATATAAATTGCTCTTGTTGAGATTGAAAAAGCTCCCCAAGATATATCCACAAGTCCCTTAAACATAATTGGAGACATAAATCCTAATTGTTCTTTAGGAGTTAAAGGATTTTCATCTAAATCTGTAGTTCCATCAACGTAACTCATTGACAAACGAGTATTGATTCGTAAATTGCCATAGGTTTTTAACAACTGTAAAATAACAGACGCACCATAATTTGTTTGAGTTCCTGCATTTTGAGGTACTGTAACTCTATTTATTTCTAATGAACCGAATTTGTAACCTCGAGAAGTTGTATCGTAATACAAATTAGTATTTCCACTATCGAGAACAATATTGAATAGTCCAGAATACAATGAATAAAATCCAGTTACAGAAAGACTTAATTCTGGAGTAATATACGTTGAAAGGCCTAATTCGAAAGTATGGTTTTTCATTGGTCCCAGATTTGGATTCGGCAGTCGCCAATTACCACCTCTAAATTTTTGCGAAGCACTATCAAAAGCAACAGAACCAAAATATTCAAAAGCATATCGTGGAGCTGGAGCTAAAAATGCAGACCCATAAAGTGTTTTTATAGTAAATCTATCTGATGGTCTCCATACAATTCCTGCTCGTGGGTTTATTGTTGTTCCAAAACGAGAGTTCTGATCAACCCTTGTACCAACGGTAAAAGCTAATGTTGGGTCAGGTAGAAATTGTGCTTGGAGAAACCCACCTAAATTTGAATATGCCAATTGGAAAAACTCTGCAGGGTATCCAGATGGAATTTGTGGAATAACTGACCCCTTTATAACTCCTGAGATTGCATTTTTTGTATTGACAGGAAACTCTAAATCAGTTCCTTTTGGTACCGAATAAAAACTTTCATAGGTAATTCCAGAAGTTAAAGTCAATGCATCATTTACTGTATATCCAAGCAACTGTTCGGCTTTCATCATTGCACCAAAAGCATACTTATACCCTGGGTCTAACCCAACAAATACGTTTCGGTAATTAGAATTAGGGTCTAAATCATACCGGCTAAGAGTTAGTGCAGAAATTGAAACTGCTTTTTCGAAATTTTTGGTATAAGTTCCACTTATAGTAGTAATACTTTGACCAAAAAAGGCATCTTCATTATAAACTGCATTATTCGGAGTGTAAGAAGTTGCAGTTGGAGTTTGAGCGTAATTATGAAAAAATGAAAATTGAAAATCTTCAATTTGTAAGGTTGCAAAAGCATTATATGCTATAATTGGAATTTTATATTTCGGCGACACAGGTACAAGAGGTTTCACATCAGGGGCACCAAATGCACCATTTGCTGTTCTAAATGAACCAGATTGTAATGAACCAATACCGTCAAAGTCAACTGGAAAAAAAGTGCTTAAATCTGGTTGTTGATCATACATATATTGACCACCAACCGTTAGATTAATTCTTTCACCCAAGTTATCTGCAAATAAGAAAGTAGCATTAGTTTTGTTAAACATACCATACTGAATAGTGCTATGAGTTTTAGATTGCACGTCGAAACCCTTTTTAGTAGTAATGTTTATTATACCAGCAAATGCATCTGCACCATAGAGCGCAGACGCAGGACCATAAATTACTTCTATAGTTTTTGCGATATGTACAGGATAGTTTTCTAAAATCGGCATTATCTCATTTGTTGGAGAAGAAATTCTGATTCCATCTAAAAGGATTACAAATTTGTCTTGCCCTTTTAATCCTCGAGTTACTATTCCGTGGAGTGATTCAGTATCGTTGTTTGTTTGTACTTGAAAATCAGGTAAATCCATCAATACATCAATTAAAGACTGATACCCACGAATTTCAATTTCTTCACTTGTAATTGTTAATATTGTTGCAGGAGCAGATTTTGAAGAACTTGAAGATGTTCTGGAAGCTGCTGAAACATCTACATTACTTACAGATTGTAAGTCTAAAAATCCATCAAGCAAATTATCCAAATCCGATTCATTTTGAATTTCTTTCTTGGGTAGAGTTTCCGAAGATTCAATCGGTTTTTTAACTTTAATTTTACGTTTTACTTTTTTCTTTTTCGTTTCTTTTTTAGGTTCTTCCTCACCAAAAGGATCTTCATCCGTTTTTTTCGTATCAGGAGAAGTAGTTTTTTTTGCAGGAGTTGTAGTTTTCTTTGTCGTAATAGGTTTTTCATCTACAGGGTCAAAAAAATCTTCCAAATCATCTGACTCTTTTGGAGTAGATTTTGGTTGATCTGTTTTTTTAGCAGTTTTCGTTTGCTGTTTCGTTGTCCCCGTTTGACTGGAAAGTAACTGATACGAAAAGACTGCAATGAGAAACAAGAAAGTAAAGAAATTTGAAATCATAATTTATCGTATATCTAAATGAATATTTCCAGAACATAGTAACCTGTTGTAAATTTAGATTCTTTTAGGATATTTACACAAGAAAATAATCAATTCTATTACTAATTTAACAAAAAAAACCATCTTAAAAAATTATTCATATTTTCAAAAGAAAATAATTTAAAGAATGACCAATTTTTGTGTAAAAAAAGCTCTCAATTGAGAGCTTTAAAGTTTATCATTGTAAGAAGGAAAAGGAATTTACAAGTAATGATGGTACAATTCCAAGCAGTACGACTCCTATAGCGGCTACAATTAATGTAATAGAAGCAATACCTGGATCGGTCTGCAATTCAGTATCATTACCTTCTTTAAAGTACATTTGTACTATTAGTCCAAGATAAAAATATAAGGATATAACTGAAGAAGCTACTCCAATAATTACTAACCATAAATATCCAGTTTCTAATGATGAAGAGAATAAAAGATATTTACCAAAGAATCCAGCAAATGGTGGAATTCCAGCTAAAGAAAGCATAAATATTGACATTAATGCAGCTAGAAATGGAGACTTTTTACTTAATCCTGCATAATCGGAAAAATCTAAATTTTCACTATTGTTTTTCTCAATAACCGATACTACAACAAATGCACCAATCTGCATTAAAGTATATGAAACAGAATAAAACAAAATTCCTTGCAATCCGGTTGTTGTTGAGGATACTAAACCCATCATCAAATATCCAGCGTGAGCAACAGAAGAAAATGCTAACATTCTTTTCACATTAGTTTGAGCTATTGCTGTAACATTTCCAATAATCATAGTTCCAGCAGAAAGTACGGCTAAAATTAATTGGTATTTTTGTGCAATTGGAGTTTGGAATATTACTAAAGTAAAAGGTATAAATGCACTTAATGCTGCGGCTTTACCTGCCGTAGACATAAATCCAGAAACAACACTTGGCGCTCCTTGATACACATCAGGTGCCCATTGATGGAAAGGAAATACTGCTAATTTAAAACATAATCCTACTAAAAACAGTGCAACCCCTAAAACAAAATACAGTTCCAAAGAAGACTCCGCTTTGAATGTCGTTGCTAAAGTTGATATTTCAATACTTCCAGTTGATCCGTAAAGTAATGCAATTCCATAAAGTAAAAACCCTGTTGCAAATGCTCCTAAGAGGAAATATTTTAACGCTGATTCAATTGAACGAATGTTTGAACGGAAATATCCTGATAGTATATAAAAACTAACAGACATTACTTCAATACCAATAAAGAGTACCAACAAATTATTCGCTCGAGCAATTAACATCATTCCACTGACGGACAGAACAATAAGTGAGTAAAATTCATCATGTTCAAATGAGGCTTTTTCAATATAGGGTCTGGCAGCTATTAATGTTAGAATTCCAGATACTGCAAAAAGAATATCAAAGAAAGAAACATACCCACCAATTGAAATCATACCGTGAAATGTAGTCCCAGATTGTGGATAGACAATTATTGCAGAAAGAGCAATTAGCCCTAACCCAATACAGGAATACAAGAACGTTGCACGTTTAGCATTTTTTACTAGAACTTCTAATAAAATACCAAATTGGACTACAAACCACATTACTACAAATGGTAATGCACCGAAAAAATTATATTGTTCCATAGCTTTTTGTCAATATTGTTTAATGATGTGGTTTAGATTCAGTTGAAGGTTTTAAATGTTCATTTTTTTCATCATTTT
>JBDNFX010000105.1:0-14709 GCA_041689575.1 Kapaibacterium sp. (SeqCode) | reverse complement strand
CATAGATAAACCAATTTAAATCTTCTGAAAATGTTTGTTCTTGTCCATAAAAATCTTTACTATATGGTAACTCTAATTTTTGTAACATATTAGTTTTACCAACGCCGGATTCTCCAAGTACCATATACCAAGGTAGTTTGTAGCGATAGTCGGAAGTTCCTACATACCGTTTTAAATACTTAGTTACATTTGAAAAAGAATCTTTTATTTTTCGAGAAATTGCCTTTTCTTCTACTTTTTTCTGATGAGCAATTGCCTTTTCATCGGGCTTTACTTCTTCACCAGCTTCTTCTGCAGCAGCAGCGGCATCTAATTTTTTCTTTTGTTTGTATTTATATATTCCAAATGCTACAAGTCCAATTGTAAAGACTATACCAAAAATAATCCAAAAAGTACGAGGAATACCTCCAAATAATTTACCTATTTGGTTGATAAACCCAATATTGATAGCTGGCGCATCAGGACCACCCCCTAAAGGTATCTTTTGAGGCATTCCCTGAAGGTAAATTATTGAAGTATATACTGAAGCTATTAATTGAATCATAATTTTTGTTTTTGTCAAAATATAAAGATTAAGATTTCATTTAGTTATTTAAAAAAATCTTCATCATCTATGGGTTCAACAGGTTTTTTCTTCGATGGTTTTGGTTCAGGAGTAAGTTGAGGTTCAACAGTTTTTTTCTGAGGGGTCGCAAAACTTTTCGAACTCTTATTCATTAAGTCATCAATTCCATCTGTTCTTTTTTCAGTTTTAGCAACAGGTGCTTTCGGAAATTCTAAATCGTCTATGTCAGTAGAAATTGATTCATCTATTTGAGGAACTGCAGAAGATAACTTGTTTGTCTTATCAAATTCTTTTTGTTTTTCTAAGACTTGTTTGAAGGAATTCTTCAATATCCCTCTCCAAGAAACTTCTTCAGCTACTGCATTCGTTTGGAGTAATTCTATTTTTGTAATTGTATCTCGTAAATCAGAAGTTAATGTAGACCAAATTATATGTTGTACTATCATCGTAAAGACTATAACCCCTATTCCTATCAATATCCATCGTAGTAATGCTGGAAACATTCTTACTTTTGAATCGGTTAAGGCTTCAACTCTTGGGAATAAAGATTCAACTTCATTATGTGTAGAGAAATCTCTTTTAAAAACATACGTAAACAACGATTGTTTGTAATACGAAATTCGAGAATTTGGATCATATTTTCTAAATTTACCTTCGAATCCAACTGAAAGTGCTAACAAATAAATTTGAGCTAATTCCAAATTATCTTGGTCTTGTCTTTCCAGTAATTTTTCAATTTCTTCGAAAAAGATTTGTCCCGCAATTCTTGTTCTATACAATTGCGATTCTACCAAATTATAATTCCAAGCAGAAGCACCTTCCCAATCGTGATTTAAGAAAATTTCATCTGCTAAAATAGCCATAACATAACGAGCTTTTTCGAAAACTCTTCTATAATCCTTACTTAGGCTTTGAGCAGAATATTCTTGTTTTTCAATAATACGAAGTACTTTTTGCATAACAGCATTTGCTAGAGATTCTGCATCAGCAGTAGCTAATCTATTCTGTTCAGCAAAAACTTTTCCAAAACGAACTTCATTCTTTATTCGAATTAGTTCTTCGTAAAATTCTCGAAAATATGTTAAAACGACGTAATCTGTAGTTACTTCCATAGTGTAAAGATGTTGTGCTTAGTCTCTATAATTTAATTAAATATTTTTGACATAAAGCACTATTTCTGTTGGCTTTGAAACATTTGTTGCCAAGTTAATAATTTGTAGCATTTCTCCGGCTACGATATTTTCGCTATCAAAATCTAAGCTATAGAGTAAATAGGATTGGGTTATAATTTCGTCTGATCCGGTATAAGGATAACGATTCGCACCTAAAATTCTACGATCTCGGAGTGATACAGTTTTAGTTTTCGACCCTATGATACTTGATTCGATCCACTGAGAGACTTCTTCTTGTAAACTTCCTTTTCTTCCACGAACTCCAATTACCAATTTTTTATCTGCCCATGATTTGTCAAACATCAAAGAAAATATGTCATTTTCCAGATAGAAAGGTATGGTCAAGAATTGTTCCAAAATTCCTTCATCTATCATTCTAAAGATATATTCTAAAACTTCTTCGAAAGTTTGTCGTAATTTATGATGTTCATAAGGAGGCAAAGAAGGAGGAACATACGAATGCCCTAATGCGGCTATTTTACCCGCTATGGAACATAACAAACTGTAAAATGTAAATGGATGTACCGTACCTGAATGAAGTAAAGTTTCTAATTCAGGTAAAGAAGCTGAAAGGTTTTGTATAGCAAATCTAGTTTCTAAGGCCTGCAAAGGACCAAGTTCAGAAAAATACATTCTTACTTTATCGGAAAGGAAAATAGTTTTTTCTCTCATTAAAGTTGCTAATGGTGTAACCATTCTAGCAATTTCAGATTTTTTTGTTACTCTCACCAATGGTGGAATAAAAGGTGTTAATGCGAAAACATCGTTTTTATATTCGATTTGACATAGTGGAATAGTAACGTATTTTGAAGGAGGAGTATCAGCAATGATTAAAAGTAGTTTTGGTTTCAATCGGGGAATGGTCATTTCTCCATCACCTGTATTCAAATCCACAACCGGAGGACCATCTATTGATTCATATCTAATTAACTTTGCAGTAGAAGATGCAGAATCAGATTTTTCAGGAGCAATAGCCACGTGGACTGTTTGTGGTGAGGCTTTTATTGCATCGGCGTACGATTCTAAGGTAATTTCTAAATCGACATCGTCCCCTGCTTGATGTTGTATAACTAAGCCGTCTGGTAAGATTGCTTCTAAATCAGTTATACGTAACATTCCTGTAATCAAAAGTATAGTATCAATTTCTAATTGTACTACTCCCCAATAATATGGAACAGCATGAGAAAAATGATAATTTAAGATACCATCTTGACGAATTGAAAATTGTTGGAAATGCTGAGGCGACAAAAGCATTCCTTCGTGCCATTGTATCGCTGGTGGTATTTTTTTGAATATTGACATTCCTTTTTTCTCTTAATCTGAAAATTCGTTGTGCAAATATATGAACAATTTTTAAATAAACAAATACTATCTATTCAGAATTATTCAATCTAACTAAATATTCTACTTTCAAAACAGTAATTAAAATACTAATAATGTTATTATATCGAAATTTTCTATCTATTTTCCTTTGGTTTTTAGGAACAACTACTATATCATGCAATACAACTTTTTCAAATGCAATGTTTGACCATTGTATAGAAAATCAATATTTACATAGTATCGTAACAATAATTTCATAGAATAAATATTTTCAGTATTTTTGCACTTACTTTTTTAATGTTCAGGTACAATTTATGAAATATTTTCTAAACTTCTCTCTTTTCTTTTTCGTAACATTCCCACTTTTTGCTCAAGTAGACAAGGCTATTATCGATGATTTAATAATTAAAAAAGCTGATTCGAGTAGTTGGACTTTTACTGGATCTTCTACGGTAAATTTTTCTCAAGTAGGGCTTCAGAATTGGACAGGTGGCGGGAATAACACTGTTGCAGTTCAAGGACTTTTTACAACTTCTGTTAACTTTATATCTCCAAACACCTATTGGGATAATAGTAGTTTAGTTGGGTATGGATTAACAAAAATAAGTAAAGATCCTTTTAGAAAAAGTGACGATAGATTGTTGTTAGTTTCTAAATATGGTGTTAAAGCAATTGAAAATTTTAGATATACTGGTTTGCTTGATTTTAGAACTCAATTTGCAATTGGAAGAAATTTTTCTGCCCCTTTTGATTCAACTATTGGAGATTTTCCAAAAACTTCAAATTTATTTGCACCTGCGTTTTTAACAACAGCCATTGGGTTTGAATACATTCCTGTTAAATCGTTATCTATTCTACTTGCTCCTGTTTCAGGTAGATTCACCTATATTAATGACAATCAACTTTCTGAGGCTGGTGCATATGGAGTTGAACCTGGATCTAAAATGCTTTCTGAAATCGGAACGTTTTGTAATATCCTTTACACCGATGAACCTTTAGATAACGTTCGAATTGTTAGTCGTTTAAATCTTTTTTCTCGATATGATGGTTTTTCAACAATGATTGTCACTTGGGAAAATATGGTAACTATGAAGGTTAGTAGTTTTATCAACGTGTCGTTGGCAACTGATTTATTCTATGATCAACGTATCTCTATTTCACGTGAAGATGGAACGGTAGGACCGGCAACCCAATTGAGAAATATATTTTCTCTTGGTTTTGGGTATACTTTTGGAAATGCGAAAAAGTAATTATTGGTAAAGTTACTACAAACTAAAAGGGACAATATATTTAAATATTGTCCCTTTTTATTAGCTAATTTTTAATGCAATTGCAACCCATTCATCTTCTTGAATGGTTTGCAAATGGCTAAAGCCCTGCTCAAGAGCTTTTTGGACTATATCGTCTGCATCATAGACCAATATCCCAGATAACAACAATATACCCTTTCTACTACGTAAGGTTTCGTAGAACATAGGCAAACAAGGTAATATGACGTTTCTATAGAGATTTGCAACTATCCCATCGGCATTAAGTGGTAATGCTTGCTTTAGTAAATCTATTTGTTCAATTGTAATTTGATCAGTATAATTATTACGTTCCAAATTTTCTTTGGTATTTAATACCGACCATTCATCGTTATCACAAGCATAAATAGTAGAAGCTCCTAACATTTTGGTAGCAATTGCTAACACACCAGTTCCGGTTCCTGCATCAACCCAAAAAGTATCGCTTTGTACATAAATTTCTAATAACTGACACATCATTCTAGTAGTGCAATGATAACCAGTTCCAAAAGACATTTGTGGAGTTATGATAATTTTTAGCGGTTGTACAAACGAATCGGTATTCCAATCGGGAACAATGACAATATTTTTAGAAGCAACAATTGGTTCAACAGTTGCTTCCCAATCAGCATTCCAATTTTTTTCCACTATTTCAAATTTTGGTTCAATAATAGTCGCTGGTAAATACTGTTTGAAAGATGATTGAAGTTCTAGCTCAATTGATGGAGTGAATAATTCTTTATCAAAACAAAGAATTAAAGAATCGAACTTTTCTTCAATTCCAATGACATCAAATTGATACAACAAACCATACGCTACTTCAAATTGTTCTTCAGGTAGCGAAAGAGGAAGCATTACAAAGGTACGGGGCATTATTTTGTTTCTACTTTTTTCTCATCTACATCAGCTGTAGTCTGAGATTCTTTTTCAACATTTGTTGAAGCTCTTTTGAATTCTTTTAATCCAGAGCCAAGACCTTTCATCAACTCAGGAATTTTTTTAGCACCAAAGAGTAACACTATAACTAATAAAATTAGTATCCACTCACTTCCACCAGGTAAACCGAACATAGTATAGTTCTCCAGAACAATTATAGTTGTTGCAAAACATTTGCTAATGATTCAAACACCGTTAGTCCTTCGTCATTTCCTAAAACACTATCACAACAACGTTCAGGATGAGGCATTAACCCAATGATGTTCTTTTCTTTATTGATAATTCCCGCAATATTATTGATAGATCCATTAGGATTTGCTTCTTCGGTTATTGAACCAAGCATATCACAATATCGGAATACAATTTGATTGTTATCTTCAAGTGAATGTAACGTATCTGTATCAACAAAATAGTTTCCTTCTCCGTGTGCAATTGGCACACGAATGATATCATTTTGTGCAAATTGAGACGTAAATCGAGTACTATTGTTTTCTACTCGTAAATAGACATCCTTGCAAACAAATTTCATTGAAAGATTTGGTAACAACGCACCTGGCAATAAACCAGAATCAGTTAATATCTGAAATCCGTTACAAATACCCATTACATATTTTCCTTTTTTTGCAAATGAAAATACCTCTTGCATTATTGGGGAAAAACGTGCAATTGCTCCACAGCGGAGGTAATCGCCATAGGAAAAACCACCAGGCAATATAATTGCTTCAATATCATCAGGAATTGAGGTGTCCTTATGCCAAAGCATTGTAGTTTCACATCCTAAGTTTTTGCTCAATGCATAGTATGCATCTTGGTCGCAATTGGACCCCGGAAAAAATACTACTCCAAATTTCATTTATTCAGTCCCAGCAAATATTTGAATCGAATAATCTTCCATAATTTGATTGCATAACAATTTTTTTGTAGCATCTTCTGCAATTGTATGTGCTTCGTCTTTTGAGTTTGCTAAAATAGTCATTATAAAATGTTTTCCAATATGCATATCTGATATTGAATTAAATCCTGTTGAGTGTAAAGCATGTTCAACTGTTTTTCCTTGAACATCTAAAATACTTTTACGTAACGTTACATCGACTACTGCTTTAAATTGTTCCATAAGAATATCTATTACTGTATTGTATCTAATAATTGTTGGCACATTTGTTCAAAACTAATATCTACTGCCTTAGCTGCCATTGGAAATAGACTTGTTGTTGTTAAGCCCGGAAGAGTATTTACTTCTAAACAAAACGGAATATTTTCTGAACTTAAACGAAAATCGACTCTTCCAAATCCTTCACATCCTAATACACTATAAGCTGCATAAGAAAGATTTGCTATGTATTCTCGAATGTCTTCGGCTATTTCAGCTGGGCAAATGTATTCCGTTCGGCCTTTTGTATACTTATTTGAATAATCATAATAACCATCTTTTGGTACTATTTCAACGATAGGTAAAACTTCTTCGCCCAAAATGCTTACTGTTAATTCTCTGCCCGGTATATAGGTTTCTAATAAGATTTGATCGGAATAATTTTTAGCAATTTCTATTGCTTCAATCAGCTCATCTAAATTACCATTTCGAACAAAGGTCATTCCTACTGTTGAACCTTGATCGTTAGGTTTTACCACTATTTCTTTTCCAAGTTCTTCACGAATTTCTTTTGCCATTTCCATAGTTACCTCATCATTTGCATGAATGACATGCCATGGAGCTGTTGGGATTGCTGCAGTTTGAAACAAAGCTTTAGAAAGCGCTTTATCCATTGCAATTGTAGAAGCAATTCGTTTTGAACCAGTAAATGGAATATCTCGTAATTCTAACAAAGTTTGTAAAACTCCATCTTCGCCTAACTGACCATGCATCACTAAAAAACAACAATCTACATCGTCGAACAAAGGAGATTGGATACATTCCAATAGAGATTGTTTGTTATACTGTTCTAATGTTTTTTTGTCAATCGGGTCTGCTGTTGCCGATTGCACTTCAGCATCGCTTAACAATCCATTAGCACCTTTAGCTGGGTCAATTGGTTTTACAGTATAACCTAAGGACATGAGAGCATTTACAACGGCTTTCCCACTGACTAGCGAAATGTTTCGTTCAGAAGAAATTCCGCCCATTATTACGGCTATTGTTTTATAGTTTTTTTCCATTCAGGATGTTCGTTCTCAATCAAAGAATTATAAGTATTCATTACTAACTGAATATCTTCCCAAGCAGGTTTCTTCCATTCAGGATTTCGTAGAAGTGCCGCAGGATGATAAGTTAGTATCGTTGGTATTTTTTTGTAATGAAGAATTGTCCCACGGACATCCTTCATAGTAACTTTTTGTTTAAAAAGAGCTTCGGCAGCGGTTAACCCTAATGCGAGAATTAGAACTGGTTGCAGTAAATCGATTTGTTTCCATAAATATGGTTCACATTCATTTACTTCAACTGTTGTTGGACGTCTATTTTTAGGGGGACGACACTTTAAAATATTTGCAATATAAATTTCTTCTCGAGTAAAATTTATAGCTTCCAACATTTTCGTTAAAAGTTGCCCAGCACGCCCTACAAATGGTTCACCTTGTTTGTCTTCTTCTTCGCCAGGAGCTTCACCAATTACCAATAATTTTGCTTTAGGACTTCCAACACCAAATACGAAACGTAATCTTGTTTCACCCAGTGTACAATTCATACAAGTATGAATATGGGAATAAAGAATATCTAAGGATTCTGATTGTTCCCAAGCCTGTTTTTCTTTAGGTTTTAATGAAGGTTGAACTTTTGGAGTTTTGATTGTTTCGGTAATTTCTATATATGGTTTTGTAGTTTCTTTTAAAAGATCAACAGAAGTTTGGGTAGTTTCAACTTCTGGCTTTGATTCTTTTTTAACCAATTGCACCGAAGGTACTGTTACCTCTAACAATGTACTATCGGTGCTTAAAAATTTTGAACTGTACGCAGATTGTCGTTGAAGCAATGCTAATACCGATTCGACGACTTTCTCCTTACTCATTTACATACCTATTTTTTAGATATCAAGGTTTTTAACATATTGAGCATTTTTTTCAATAAACAAACGGCGAGGCTCTACTTTGTCGCCCATTAATGTATTGAAAATTTGTTCGGCTTCAACAGCATTATCTAAAGTAACTTGTAACAATGTTCTTGTTTCAGGATTCATGGTAGTATTCCACAACTGATCTGGGTTCATTTCCCCAAGACCTTTGAATCGAGAAATAGTAATGTTATGTGCCGATGCAGATTCTTCAATAGCAGTATCGTCTACATCGAGTCCCTTACGTTCTTTAATGATACGTTTAATAATTTCATCACGTTGGGCATCGTTATAAGCAAAATATTCTTTTTCTCCACGTTTTACTTTGTACAAAGGTGGATTTGCAATGAACAATTTTCCTTCTATAATCAAATCGCGCATATAGATAAAAAACAACGTCAATAACAACGTACGAATATGCGAACCATCAACATCCGCATCGGCCATTAGGATAATTTTACCGTAGCGTGTTTTTGTTACATCAAATTCATCACCAAAACCAGAACCAACCGCTGTAAAGATTGCACGAACCTCTTCGTTTTCTAAAATTTTTGTTAAACGAGCTTTATGAACATTCAAGATTTTACCACGTAATGGTAAAATAGCTTGGAACATTCTATTACGTCCTTGTTTTGCCGAACCACCAGCCGAATCACCCTCTACAAGGTATAATTCAGTTTGTTCAGGATTTGAAGAAGAACAATCGGCAAGTTTTCCGGGAAGTGTACCGATATCTAAAGGGTTTTTACGGCGAACTAATTCACGAGATTTTTTTGCAGCAATTCTGGCTTCTGCAGCAAGTGATATTTTTTCAACTAAACGTTTCGCTAATGCAGGGTTTGCATCTAACCAAATTTTTAATTTATCGTTCATTATTTGGCGAACGATTCCTTCTACTTCGCTATTCCCCAATTTAGTTTTGGTTTGACCTTCGAACAAAGGTTCAGCAACTTTAACAGATACTATTGCAGTTAAACCTTCTCGGAAGTCATCGCCAACTATATCAATTTTATTTAATTTATTTCCCGTTGCATACGCATTGATAACCCTTGTTAGGGCAGAACGGAAACCTGAAATATGGGTTCCACCTTCAAGGGTATTAATATTATTTACATACGAGAAAAGTCGTTCTGTGTATGTATCGTTATAACTAAAGCAAATATCGACATACGTATTTATTCCTTGATCGTCTTTTCCTATACCACCAACGTAGACAGGAGGAACAATAGTAATGAAATCATCGTCTATATATTTTACATAATCAACCAAACCACCAGAATAAATAAAGGTTTCTGAGTATAGAATCCCGTCTTCGTCTGGGCGTTCATCGTTAAGATGTATAATTAAATTCGGATTTAAAAAAGCTAATTCACGCAACCGTTGAGCAACTTTTTCCGTTTCAAAAACAGTAACTTGAAAGATAGTAGAATCTGGTAAAAACTGTATAGTTGTACCAGATTCTTCATCCTTACGAAGTTCTCGTAATTCTATTACTTCGGAAGTTCGAACACCTTGGCTATATTCTTGTTGGTACACCTTTCCTTCACGACGGATGGTAGCTGTTAACTTAGACGATAATGCGTTAACACACGAAACCCCAACACCGTGAAGACCACCTGATACTTGATACGAACTTTTTTCGAACTTTCCACCTGCGTGAAGTGTACACATAACAACTTCTAAAGTTGATATTTTTTTCACCGGGTGAGGTCCGACAGGAATTCCACGTCCATTATCAGATATAGAACATGATCCATCTTGATGGATAATTACATTAATTTCGGTACAATATCCTGCTAAAGCTTCATCGATTGAGTTATCTACAACTTCTTGAATCAAATGATGGAGACCGCGTTTTCCTACATCACCGATATACATCCCTGGTCGACGTCGGACAGCTTCTAAGCCTTCGAGCACCTTAATACTATCTTCGGTGTATTGGAGATTTGCAGTTTCATCAGGAGTTTGGTGGACTTGTTCGTTTGCCATGTATTTTAGATTTGAAATAATCTGAAAGTGTATCAAAAGTACAGTTTCAACAAATATACGAAATTTTAGTCGAATTACAGTAAATATTGCTTATTGAAGGAAAGAAAGCTGAAAGTAAAAATGAATAAATTATCTTACTCAAAACTTAGCAAATTTATGGTCGAGACCAAAACGGTCTGTCTTTGAATTCAATGCTCCCACAGACTTTTTCAATTTCATTTCTGGTTTCCCAATAGAAATTATAAGTACTTATCTTTGCTGTAGAGTCAGAGAAAAATGTGCCTGTTAGATTTTGGCAAATAGCAACTATCTTTTTTTTTGTTATGAGCAACTAATATTGACCATTTGGGTCTTTCTATATCACCTTCAGCTATGAAATTTGGGTCGGTAGAAACTCTAACGGTAACACCTCTTGACCTCATTAAGTAAGTTGGTACATTCCCTAGATAATATCTTCCTTGTGTTTCTAAAAAGCCCCTATTGTAATCTATACTGGTAATATCAAAACCATTAACAATAAAAAACTCTGACAATTGATTAAACAATTGTTCAATTGAAACTTCACATTTCGAATCAATGTACCGTTCTCGATAAGTTGAAATTCTCACGCTACAACTACATACAACAACCGCCAATACGAACGTAATAATTAATCTTGATTTCATATTTTTTCTCCTGAAAAGATAGACGGCATTTATTACAATGCCAAAGGTTTTAAATGTTTCGTAATTTATATTGATTTTAGGTAATTGTGTGGTTTGAATGTTTGCACCAACAAATCCCAATATCTGTTTTAGTATTCGTTTTTAAACACACTTTATCAATATAATTGTTAAATGATTTTGAACGTGTTATTGTACTAAAAAAAGAGATACTAACTTGAATAATGTTTAGTATCTCTTTTTTTTACTTACTAACTATCAATTGTTACAAAATTCTAGCAATTTAACTTCCTTCAGCTTGTTCTTTATTGTAGCTTTCTTTGTACTTGCCCATTAACATGATATTGACTAATTCTAAGATTGAAAGATTTTCGTTAAAAATTTTTCGTTTTCTGAGAATATCCTGAGTAGTCTCTATAAATTCTCTATTTGTTTCAGCATTTAGAAGTTTTACTCCGTACTCTATCAAATCTATTTTATCGACTGTAAAGCCAATTCAGTTTCGAAGAGTTCTTTTTCTAAATTTTTAACTGTACGCGATTTGTACAATTCTTCTGAATTAATCATAGTTGCTCCTGATATTTGTTAATTGTTTCGTTCTATTAGAAATATAGGATAGTAATTGCCATATTACGTCAATATAATAAATTTTTTGAATTATGGTAAAAATTGAGCTTTTTGTTCAATGGTTGGAAGCATACACGTTGAATGTTTGCCAAAGACATGATATCTGTTTCGAGCGATTAAACGGTAAAAGAAATTACCCAAAGAAAGAGGAATAAGATATGAACAAATACTTAGAAAATTCCAAAAACCACCGAGTTCTTTTCCTATTATTCGAAGGGCTGAAAATTCTTCGTACTGTTTCCCATTTGAAACAACGATTATTGAATCGAAAGTGTCGGTAAAACTTCCCACTATTTTTGAGTACGTAGTCCCTTGAAGTGGAGAGAATTGAAGTTTGTGTTTAGTGTCAAATTTTAAAAGCAATTGCACTGAAGCAGTGCATAATCCACAAACTCCATCGAAAAAGATTATTGGTTTAGGATCGGTTACATTGTTCATTTTTTCTGTTTTCTTAAAGAGCATTGAGCCAAACTCTGAAATTCCAATTCCTACAAATATACAAAGTGAACCGTATATTTCTGCTTCTGAAAGCATTGTAGTAGAAACCAAAAAAAAGATGATTGATGCTACAATTGGTTCAATGGAAAATATTACTGAAGCCTTTATTGGTGAAGTTTTGGGTTGGTACACCATTTGGATATAGGTTGCAACTACCGAGGCTATGATTGCAGTATAGGCAATAGCCCAAATAACTTCAGGTGTAAAAAGTAATATCGATCTATACGTTGTAATTGAACCAACTACTTCTGAAAAAAAAGTGGGTTCAAAAACCCAAAATAGAGCAGAAATTGGGACGGTTATAAAAAACTGTGCTAGTGTTAATTGTAGCGAAGTTTGGTATACATCATTAGAAACTTCAACATACTTATTGATATACACAATGTAAAAAGACCACAATGTAGCACCAAGTAATGTGAGTATATCGCCAATGTTTATATCGGTTAACGATTCCGGTTGGGTAAAGAGCCAAATTCCAATAAAACAAGATATTACTCCAAATAATTGCCATACTGTTATTCTTTTTTTTAAGACTATAATTTGTGCAAATGGCACTAAAACAACAATCATTCCCGTTATAAATGCCGATTTAGGAACAGTTGTAAAAGCCAGTCCATAGGTTTGAAACAAATAACCAATTGCAAACAAAGAAGCAAGTACAAAACCCTGCCACCAAATAGTTTTCGAAAAAGCAGTAATAGGAGAAGTTAATTTTCTGCGAAAAAACAGATAACCGATAATTGAAGCAAGAATGAACCGAACGGTAGTAAACGGTGCAGCACTACTATAAGGAATTGCTTCCTTAACTATAACAAAGGTAGAACCCCATACAATTGCTACAAATAACAAAAGTAATTCAGCTTTCCGCTGTTCTGTCATTACAAACCCACATATTGAAAAGATTTTTCTTTATGACGTTTTAAAACGGCGTGGAGTTCAATAGATTGAATAGCGTTTCGTCAGAAGTTGATATGAAAAAGTTTGTTGCAAGTTTTATGCTGATGGTTGTTCTGTTTTCTATGACAGAATTCCACGAATTAGTAAAAGTTCCTTTTGCTTTTGGGCATTTTATTGAGCATTACAGCGAAAACCAAACTCTTTCGGTTGGAAAATTTTTAGCAGACCATTATTCTCATACTGAAAGTCATTCACACGACCATTCTTCTTTGCCTTTTAAAGAGCATTCTTTAACGACTGTTATTCAAAGTCTCGAAAGCTCTGTATCAATATCTACACTTATTGTCCTTCCTTTTTCTAAAATTCATTATTTTCACATTTCGGATTTTGATATATCCTTAGGTACAAATCTGGATATCTGGCAACCTCCCAAAACCCTTTCACACTCCTAACACATTTCTAATTCGGCTTTATTACAATGAACTTCCTTTAAATTATTAAAGTAAGTAATGTTTTTCTATCTAAATAGAAGTGATTTTCTATTGAAATACATACTATTAAATTTTACAAAACTATGTTTTCGAAAATAGTCCTCTTTTCTATCAGAAACAAAGTCTATGTTTTAATGGCAACAATTATATTGCTCATTGTTGGAGTATATAATCTTTTCATTTTACCCATAGATGCTGTTCCAGATATTACAAATAATCAAGTTGTAGTTATTACAACTTCACCTTCTTTGGCTGCAACAGACATTGAACGGTTTATAACAATACCAATTGAACAATCGCTTTCGGCTATTCCCGGACGTATTGAATTGCGATCATTTTCACGTTTTGGACTTTCCATTGTTACCATTGTTTTCAACGATGAAACCGATGTCTATTGGGCAAGGCAACAAATAAGCGAACAATTGTCGCATCTTCAATCGGTAATTCCTGCTTCTATTGGAATTCCTAAATTAGGACCTGTAACAACAGGTCTGGGAGAAATATTTCAATACACTGTCGTTCCCAAAAAAGGATATGAAGGACGCTACAGTTTACAAGAATTACGAGAGATTCAAGATTGGATTATTCGTAAAAACATTCTTGGAACAATTGGAGTAGCAGATGTGAGTAGTTTCGGTGGTAAAGTACGACAGTTCCAAATTTCAATTGAACAGGATAAATTAAATGCATACGGAATAACAATTCAGAATGTTTTCGACGCTGTAAATTTAAACAATGAAAATGCAGATGGTGCTTATATTGAACGAGGACCAAACGCTTATGGAATACGAACAGAAGGTTTAATTCAAAACAAGGAAGAATTAGGCTCAATACTCATAAAACAAACCGTACAAGGTATACCTATTTTCCTTCGAGAAATTGCTTCAATTGAAAAAGGAAGTGCAATTCGCTACGGTGCCTTAGTGCATTCGGATTATGGCGAAGTTGCAGGTGGAATTGTAATGATGATTAAGAACGGTAATTCTAATCAAATCATTGACAATGTTAAAGAACGAATCAAACAAATCGAAAAAACCTTACCAGAAGGTGTAGCCATTGAACCGTTTTTAGACAGAACAAAAATGGTAAATGCTTCTATCAAAGCTGTTTCTACAAATTTGATTGAAGGTGCATTAATAGTCGTTTTTGTTTTGGTACTTTTTTTAGGCAATATCCGAGCAGGATTGATAGTAGCCTCAGTTATTCCGTTATCTATGCT
>JBDNFX010000104.1:0-6694 GCA_041689575.1 Kapaibacterium sp. (SeqCode) | reverse complement strand
CAAAATAGTCTTTCAGATTCAAGCTCAATGTTTGCCAATCCTTACCGTACAAACGTTATTGATATTCCTCTCAGAAGAGCAATTGTACTTTTATTGAAAACAAAGGTGATTGTTACTGTCAAGGGAGTTGGAATTGTTCGAAGACAATATTGGACAAAGGGAAGCAATAAATATTGTACCTTAGAATGTACTTTATAATTCTAAAAACCGAAATTATTCTATGGTATCAATCCTTACATCGAAAAATGGTAAACTACGTTCTTTAACTATTCAAGAACTTTTTGCACTTCGGAACAATGCTGAAGAATATGCAAATACTTCTTTTTGGGTAGATTTAGATAATCCTTCTCAAGAAGAAGAAGAAACGATATTGTTACACTTCTTTTTCTTTCATGAGTTAACGATAGAAGATATTCAAAGAGAACGTTTAGAACCTCGCAGGGGCGATCACTATCCTAAAGTTGAAGATTATTTCGATTATTTGTTCGCTATCTTAAATCCTCTTATAATACCTAAAACACTTCCGGGTTCGAAATATCACGATGATGATGATATTCCAGAAGATTTAGATTTGCTATTTCCTACTCAACAAGTCAATGTGTACATTGGAGCTAATTTTCTAGTTACACACCACTATGAGCAAAATTCTGCAATTGATTATGTTTCCGATTTTTTAAAGCGGAATTCACATTCCTTAGAACGTGGTCCAGATTATATTTTGCACATTATTCTCGATGAAATAGTCGAGAACTATACTCCAGCTTTAGAATATTACGATTCGCAAATGGAAACTGTAGAAACCGAAATATTCGAAAACTTGGAAAGTGTTACTTTGGAGCGGATTTTGGAAATCAAAAAGGGTTTGGTTCGATTACGGAAAATTATGGCATATCAACGAGAAATTTTGAATCGGTTGTCTCGTGGGGAATTTCCGCTAATTTCTAAAACCGAGATGGTTTACTACAGAAATGTTTACGATCACTTAGTTCGTATTGCGGATTTGTTAGAAACCTATCGTGAAAATATTTCTGGGTTGTTAGAAATATATATGTCTGTAACCAGCCAGAAACTGAACCAAGTGATGAAGGTTCTAACGGTTATATCGACTATTTTTCTTCCTTTAACCTTTATATCGTCAATTTATGGAATGAATTTCGATTTTATGCCTGAACTTCGTTGGGAATACGGTTATTTTGTTATACTTGGTTTCTTGTTTGTGATTATGGTAAGTATGTTGACATTTTTTAAGAAAAAAGGATGGCTTGAATGAGGATTGTTCTATCGATGTTGTTGTTTTTCTGTTGTTCTATCGGTGCTTTTTCTAAAACAAACGGATCGATTACTAATATTTCTATTAAACAAACCTCTACCGGAATTGAAATTGCCTTTACATCCGATAAAGAAATCACTCGATTTCAAAAACCAGAAGTTAATGGGAAATCTATCATTTTTCGAATCAAAGATGTTCAACACAAAATTGGAAAAATTCCTCTTCAAAAAAAGGTTCCGCTCTTAAAAGAATCAAAAGTAATTATTATTGAAAATCTTATTGCATATACCTTTTTAACTTCGAAGAATATTCTATCAACCCAAATCAGTAAAAAATCCGACAAGGTGTTAGTTCTAACATTAACCCTTTCACGACCAACCAAAATATCTTCTAAATCATCTAAAACACTTACTAAAAAGAATACATCGTTAAATAAGAATACACCCAAGAAAGGTACAGTTGAATTTGATGAAGATTTGTTAGGAGTAGAAATCGTAACAAAAAAAGGATCTCTTTTACCGGTTCGTTTTCAAGATTTGAACGTAATAGTTATTGATCCTGGTCATGGTGGTGTAGATGTTGGCGCAATTAGTATAAACGGTCATTATGAAAAAGACATTACCTTAGCTATTTCACTCGAACTTCAAAAACTATTGAAGAAAAACTTTCCAAAGTTAAAAGTAGTTATGACCCGTTCTACCGATGAGTTTATAGAACTTGGTTTACGTGCAAGCATTGCAAATAAAGCCAAAGGTGATCTTTTTATTAGTATCCATTGTAACGCTACGGTTGAAAAACCTACTGATGCAAATGGCTGTGAAACTTACATTTTAAGATCTGCATTAAGTGAATCTGCCACAGAAAAGAAAGAAAACAAATCCATAGAGTTAGAAATAAAGGGAAAAACCGAAACAAAGGTTACAACAAACGATGGATTACGAAGAGCATCGAAAGAACAAAGTGTCTATTTACGATTCAGTGAACTCTTTGCATCACTTGTCCAAAAACAAGTCCCCTATGAAACAGGATTATCTTCTCGTGGAGTCCAATCAGCTGGATTTTTCCTTCTTGCAGGTGCTAAAATGCCAAACATCCTTTTTGAATCTGGTTTTTTAACCAACGAATCAGATGAAAAACTCCTTATCTCCGCGAAATACCAAAAGAAAATTGCCAAAGCACTTTTCAAAGCATTCTTAGAATACAGAAAAGAATTCCAAAGTTTGTTATAAAAAAACCCGTCGTAAGAGGGCTTTTTTTTATTTTAGTCATATATCAAAGGAGTTGCTTTACCAGTATTCATATCTACTTCATAAATGCTTCCTCTATCATCAAAAGTATAATACCAACTTACCAAATCTTTATCTTAATTCACATATTGTGCATTAAAACTAGCCCTAAAACTACAATCATGGTCTTTGATACTTAGAGATTTATCAATAACAATCTTGCCCTCAGTAAAGGTTTTTTCTGCATTAATGATATAAATTTCATAAAAATAATTAAAAATACTATCTATTATTACTATGTCAGTCTCTGCTACTACAGCAAAAGATTTTGAATCTGTTGACCATAGAATACCCATATATTCTAAATTCAACAGTCGTGAAGAATAGACTTCATTTCCATTAACCTTAACACTATTCAAAAAGTGACCGCTCCATTTATACTGTCCATTAGGGCTTGCAGAACTCACGTATGAATTTTTTGAAATGTTGTCAACATGCGTTTCACTTTGTAAATGGTAAGTACCAAATCTCGTATGTATTAAATCATTTCATTCAGTAGATGATGACAACCATGAATGTGGATTTGCTGACCAAGAGTATGTTGTTTCAACTAAACCAGTTTCCCTGTGTTTACTTGAGGTTATTTTTGTAAATTCTTGAGTTGATGAATTATACAAATACCAATGGTAATAATTTCATCAATTTGATTAGTCGTTTCTTCGCAAGGTAAAAAAACAGACAAATCAGAATCAATGGTAGAATTAAAATCTTTTTCATTATTGATATCCTTATTTCTGTACAATAAATTGTTAGGTGAATACTTTAGTTCCATCTGAAATAGTTACAAAATACTTTCCATTTGGGCGTCTCTACATCAAATGAAAACTCCCTCGCCCTTTTGGGGAGAGGGCTGGGGAGAGGGGTGATTTTCCAAAACGAAAAGACACCCAAATTTGGGCGTCTCTACTATGAAATATTGATTTGAAAAATTGAAATCTCAAATATCTCTCTACAGAATAAAATTCACTAATTTCTGAGGTACAGATATTACCTTTTTAGGAGTTATTCCTTCTAATAGTAAAGAAATTTCTTCAATGTTTAAGGCTAATTTTTCTTGTTCAGAAGCAGTAGCTTTTGTACTAACAATCATTTTTGCTTTAATTTTAGAATTCACTTGAACAATTATCTCTACTTCGTCAACTATCAGTTTTGTTTCATCGTAGGTAGGGAATTTTTCCAAAAATATTGATGTAGTATTACCGTAGATTTTCCATAATTCTTCTGAGATATGTGGTGCAAAAGGGGATAATATTTTCAAAAACTCAATTAACATTTGTTTTGGTTTAGTTTCTAACAATGTTATTTCGTTTATGAATATCATCATTTGAGATATTGCTGTATTGAAACTTAATGCTTCAATATCGACAGATACTTTTTTAATTGTTGAATGTAACAAGAATAATTCCTTCAAGGTCATTTCTCTTACTATAACATTGCCCGAAATATGTTCAGTTTCAGGATCAATAAACAAACGCCAAACTCTGTTTAAGAATCGGAAAGAACCTTCAATACCTGAATCTGACCAAGGTTTTGAAACTTCTAATGGACCTAAAAACATTTCGAATAAACGGAAAGAATCTGCTCCATATTGCTCTATAACATCATCAGGATTTACAACATTTCCGAGTGATTTTGACATTTTTCGTTTTCCATCTGTTCCTAACAAAATCCCTTGATGGAATAATTTTGCAAATGGTTCTTTTGAAGTTACATAACCATAATCGTAGAGAACTTTGTGCCAAAACCTAGCATATAACAAGTGTAAAACTGCATGTTCGGAACCACCAACATACAAATCAACACCATTTTCACCTAACCAATATTTTTCTAATTCTGGGTCACAAAAAGCAGTATCGTTTTTGGGGTCAATAAATCGAGCATAATACCAACACGAACCAGCCCATTGAGGCATAATATTCGTTTCAAAAGCACCTTTTCTGCCATTTTTGTCCGTAAAATTAATCCACTCTTCAACCTTACTTAATGGAGATTCTCCACGAAGGCTTTCCAAAGATTCTATTTCTGGTAGCAACAATGGTAATTCTTCAAGTGAAAGTGAACGTTTAGTACCATCTTCGTAAAAGATAATAGGAATGGGTTCGCCCCAGAATCGTTGTCGAGAAAACAACCAATCGTGAAGTTTATACGTAATTTTAGAACGCCCAATCTTTGCTGATTCCAAAAATTCTATAATTTGTTCTTTTACAATTTGAGTTGGTAAACCATTTAATTGAATGTATTGATGGTCGCAGTTAACCGCAATTCCATATTCTGTAAATGCTTGATCAACATTTGCTTCTTTAAGCGGATCAATAGACTGAACTACATGAATGATAGGTAAAGAAAATTTAGTAGCAAATTCAAAATCTCGTTCATCGTGCGCTGGAACTGCCATTATTGCACCAGTTCCATAATCAGGCAAAACGTAATCAGCAATCCAGATCGGAATTTCTTTTTTAGTCAAAGGATTTAAAGCATACGCTCCTGTGAAGACTCCAGTTTTCGTTTTTTGTAACTCAGTTCTTTCAACATCGTTTTTAAGTTTAGTATTCGTTCGATATTCTTCAATAGCTTCTACTTGTTCAGGTGAGGCAATAATATCAACTAAAGGTAATTCAGGAGCAATTACTAAATAAGTAGCTCCAAATATCGTATCTGGGCGAGTTGTAAAAACAGTAATATTATCTTCTTCTCCTAAAACAGGAAATTGAATTTCTGCACCTTCACTTTTTCCAATCCAATTAATCTGCATTTCTTTCGTAGAATTTGGCCATTGAACCAATGTCAAATCTTCTAATAATCGATCTGCATATTCGGTAATTCTTAACATCCATTGACGTACAGGCTTACGAATCACAGAATAACCTTTCGATCGCCATTCTTCTACTTCTTCATTTGCTAATACAGTAGAAAGTTCTTCGCACCAATTCACTGGAATATTTGCTATAAATGCAAGCCTTCTGCTGTCAATATAAGCATTGATATCTTTTTCAAACAACAATTCTTCTGGTATTGGTAATTCTTCAATTGGACGTGCTTTTTGGGTATCTTGACAATACCAAGAATTATACAACATTAAGAAAATCCATTGTGTCCATTTGTAATAATCTGGTTTAGAAGTTACAATTTCTCTATCCCAATCGTACCCTAAACCAATTGTTTTTAATTGTTCCTTAAAACGTTCAATATTAATTCTGGTTGCTTCTGCAGGGTGAACTCCTGTAGTCATAGAATACCGTTCGGTTGGTAATCCGAAAGAATCGAACCCCATTGGGTGTAAGACATTGTACCCCTTCATTTTTTTGAAACGAGCAATTATATCAGTTGCAATGTAGCCTAATGGATGCCCAACGTGTAATCCGGCACCACTTGGATAAGGAAACATGTCGAGTATATAATATTTTGGTTTACTTGTGTCATTTGTTGTTGTATAAATTGACTTTGTTTCCCAATATTGTTGCCAATTTTGTTCAATTCGTTTATAAGGATAATTTGACATTGTTTTCTGTAGTAAAGTTTTGAAGAATGCAAAAATACAAAAATGTATTCGAATGTTATAGATTTGCACTATAGTTCTACCTATAAAGAACAATTACGAGGTATATTGTACGTTTACAAGGGAATATTTCCAATACCTCCCATTTTTTAGAAAATAAAACGTTGTTTAAAGCTCGAAGCAAAAAAAGTTCGCCAAATAGTTTTTCAAAACCAAAGGGTCCTCGTGGTTCTGAAAAATCCTTTAGTTCTTCAAAAAGAAGTTCTACTTCAAAACCCTATAAAAAAGATTTCAAATCAAAAGATGGTGTGTCTGACAAACCATTTCGAGCGAAGTCTTCTTCACCAAAACCATTTAAAAAAGAGTTTCCTTCAGAAGGAGCACAATCCGATAGACCGTATCGTGGAGATGCTTCTTCACCTAAGCCCTATAAAAAAGATTTCTCTTCTGACAGACCTAAATCCGATAGACCCTACCGTGGTGATTCTTCTTCGCCGAGACCGTATAAAAAAGATTTCTCTTCTGATGGTCCTAAATCCGATAGACCCTACCGTGGTGATTCCGATTCACCTAAGCCATATAAAAAAGATTTCTCTTCTGATAGTCCTAAATCTGATAGACCCTACCGTGGTGATTCCGATT
>JBDNFX010000103.1:0-5905 GCA_041689575.1 Kapaibacterium sp. (SeqCode) | reverse complement strand
ACTCATCAGTATTTAATGCTGAAAAATATGGTGTTGGATCTGGAACTTACTTCTACAATATCAATGGTAACGGAATGAAGTTATCTAGAAAAATGATGTACGTTAAATAAGATAACGAACATCGATAAATAAAAAAAGCCTGTTTGGACTATCCAAACAGGCTTTTTTTTATAAAGAAATTTAGGAAGGAAAGGCTATTGTTCCTGAAATTGTTTCTTTCTTTGCACCAGTTATAGAAGGAATTGCAATCGGCATTCCACCAAGAATTCTCCAAGCTAAGTAAGCAAAACATAAAGCTTCTTTTGCATCGGATGGAATTCCCTTTTGTTCCGTTGTTGAAAATTGAGCGTTCTGCAAAAATTCTCGTAAGTACTTTTGAATTACAGAATTATGTAATCCACCCCCACTAACATAGACAACAGTATTAAATATCGTGTTTTGTTCAATTTCTTTTGAAATACAGTATGCTGTAAATTTAGCTAATGTATGCAAAATGTCAGAAGGAGAAATATATTCTAATGAAGAAATAATTTCATTTAAAAGTTGTGGTGAGAACAATTCTCTTCCTGTACTTTTTGGATACGGTAGATTAATAAATTCAATTTCTAAAAGTTTAAACCAAAGCGAATTGCTTACAATTCCTGTAGAAGCAAATTCGCCATTAGTATCAAAATCCTTATCAAAATACTTTTTACAAATATAATCTAACCAAACATTACCAGGACCAACATCGTAAGCTATTACATCATCTGTCGAGGGGTTTAGAATTGAAATATTCGAAATGCCACCAATGTTCACTAAAACAACTTCATTATGGGGATTAAAAAAAACATCTCTATCGAAAATCGGCACCAATGGAGCGCCTTGTCCGCCAAAAAAAACATCTGCATATCGAAACTCATTTACGACTGGTAAGCCAGTAATTTGAGCTAAAACAGAGCCTGAGCCCAACTGCAATGTTGATGCCGAACTAAAAGTTCCTTTTTCTATTGGACTTGGCTGATGCCAAATAGTTTGTCCATGATATCCAATAGCATCGATAGTATTTGTGAATGTATTTTCTGCTAGGAATTTAGTTATTGAAGCTCCAACTACTTTAGGATGTAGAAAATTGAATGTAGATAGGTCAGACAGTGCAGTTTGGTTAGTTTTTGTAATTGTTGAAAAATATTCTTGCAATTCCACTGGATATTCTGTCATTGTATGAGCAAGAACTTCAAAAAGCAATTTGCCTTTTACCATTCCAATTTTTGCAATTGCAAGATCAATTCCATCGAATGAAGTACCAGTCATAACACCTAATACTATTCGTGGTTTTTCTAACCACTTATTTCTGAATAATTGTAGGCAGTCGTTCATAGAATTTTTTATAAAGGTTCATTCCATACAAGGAAAGATTGTTAAAATAACCAGTATACCATTGATATAGCGAAGGTGAGGTTTCGTTTTCAAACGAAATGTCAAAGAAAGAATCTATTCCACCAGTTCTAATTATATGAAATTCATTTTTAAGAGAAAGAGTTTTTAGATGTTTGACTGCAATTGTAGATAAATCAAAAGAAGATAACTTAAGGATATTTCCACTTAACCCACCACCAAATGTTGTAGTAAAATAATCATATCTTGTAATTTCTGAAGGATGAATTTCAATTCGATGTTTTTGGTATTGTGTGCTTGTGTTTCCAAAATTTACTCCATCAAATCCTAATATAACTAATGTTGAAACTAATTCTGGTACTTGATGCAATGAAGTGTCGTTGGAAAACTTTACAATTACAGGGAGTTGTCTGTTTCTCTTAGAAAGAAACCTGTCGGAAATACTTTTTAATCTAAGTAACAATTGTGAGTCAAGTACCTCATTTGAATTCGAATGACCCTCAACGTTAGGGCAACTTTCATTTAATTCAATGAAATCTATCTGAGAGTCATGTATTCGGAACAAACCATCTAAAAGTTCTTCAATTGCAAGAGAAGGATCTAATTCTGGTGAAGCACTAATGGATAATCCGATTGGACAACCCTTGATTTTTTGTATTTTCTGTAAATTTTGAATAATTTCTTTATGACTATTATTTGGTAATCCTAACCAATTTGATGCAGTTTTAGAAAGCGGGTACGCTGTAAAAGGAGTTCGAATTCCATTTTTAAAATTTCCTGTTCGTTTGCGAGATGTACTAGTACCTGCCAAATAAGCACCTGCACCTTGTGAGGCTACAAATTCATACCCTTCACCGTATTTAAACATACCAGCAGCGTTAAACAAGGGTTGTTGAAAATGGATACCCCATAGGGTTCTACTTAAAGTATCAGGTGGAAGATAGTACGGGTTGTTTTCTAAACTGTATAGTATTTGTAAAAACTTGTTTCTTCCATTAGAATAGAGTTTTGTAAAAAGTGAAGGTGGTAAAAAAGAAAGCCGAGGACGTAAATGGTGCTCGGCTTTCAAGAATAATTCTATCAGTGACATTGTGATTATTTTAATAACAAAAATGCTTTTATAAATTGATCGATATCTCCATCCATTACTGAATGAATATCAGTATTTTTTAGTTCAGTTCTATGATCATTTACCATCGTATAGGGTTGGAAAACATACGAACGTATTTGAGAACCCCATTCAATTTTAGATTTTGAGCCTTCTATAATTGCTCTAGCTGCTTCTTCTTCTTCACGACGTTTTTGATATAGTCGAGATTTTAACATCTTCATAGCTTTTTCTCTATTTTGATGTTGGCTTCGTTCTTGTTGACAAGCTACTACAATTCCTGAGGGTAAATGACGTAGTCTAACGGCAGTTTCAACTTTATTGACATTTTGTCCACCTTTCCCACCAGCACGAAATGTATCCATTTCTACATCTGCAGGGTTTACTTCAATTTCGACATCATCATCTACTTCTGGGTAAACATAAACCGAAACAAAGGATGTATGTCTTCGTGCATTAGAATCAAAGGGAGATATACGAACTAACCGATGAACTCCATTTTCAGCTTTTAAATATCCAAAAGCAAATTTACCGTTTACTTCCAATGTAGCAGATTTTATTCCTGCTCCATCTCCTTCTTGTTCATCTGCAAGAATTAATCCAAACCCATGTCGTTCGCCCCAACGTGTATACATTCTAAGTAGCATTTCTGCCCAATCTTGTGCTTCTGTTCCTCCTGCACCCGAATGAATAGTTAATAGAGCATTTCGTTCATCGTCCGGACCTGAGAGTATGTTTTTTAGCTCTAATTCGGTTACAACTGTATGAGCTTTTTCTAATTCAGCATCTATGTCTTTTTCCATTGACTCATCTTGCATTTCATCAGCAAGTTGAATTAATGCCTCTGCATCGTCGATTATTGTTTCAATTGAACTAAAAGTGGTTGTCCACTCTTTTAACGCATTTTGTTCTTGAAATATTTTTTGAGCAGCTTCTGCATCATCCCAAATCGATGCCTCTTGAGTCAATACTTCTATTTCAGATAATCGATCTTTTTTTAGATCAATGTCAAAGAAACCTCCGTAAATTATCAGCTTGTTCTCTTAAATCATCTATAGTTTGTTTTTGCGATTCGTACATTTTATTCCTAAGTCTATTTTTTTTAACTAAATCAGTCTCGAACTTAACGTACTTTAAACGTTGTCATTGTAATAATTGCAAGGAGAATAGCAACTATATAAAAACGCAGAACTATTTTTGATTCATGCAATCCAGATTTTTCAAAATGATGATGTATTGGAGACATTTTAAATAATCGTTTCCCTTGGCCATACTTTTTCTTTGTGTATTTAAAGTAAGTAACTTGAATTATCACAGAAAGTGTTTCTGCAAAGAATATTCCACCTAAAATCGGAAGTAAGAATTCTTTTCTAACTAAAATGCATAATCCCCCAATGGCACCACCTAAGGCTAATGAGCCTGTGTCGCCCATAAATACTTGAGCTGGATATGAGTTAAACCATAAAAAGCCAAGTGATGCTCCAACTAAGGCAGCACAGAATATTGTTAACTCATCTGCTCCTCGCAAATGAATAATGTTAAGGTATGAAGCAAAAACAGAATTTCCACTCATGTAACATATAACGGCAATTGTTAATGCAGCTATACCTACAGTCCCTATGGAAAGCCCATCAAGTCCATCAGTTAAATTTACTGCATTACTCGTAGCAGTTAGAATAAAGATAACTACAGGAATATAAAATATTCCCCAATCGAAGTTAAAGTTTTTAGCAAATGGTACCGTTGTAACTGTTTTTATTGCTTCAAAATTATCAGGGAAAAGTTGTGGAAAAAAGTAAATAGTACAACTTAACACTAAGCCAATAAAAATTTGACCAACAACTTTATAACGTCCAATTAACCCTTTTGGATATTTTTTAATCACTTTTAAATAGTCGTCTAAGAAGCCAACACCACCTAAGAATGCTGTAATTACAACAATAAGTATAATGTACATATTGCTGATATTTGCCCAAAGAAGTGTAGGTATTAGTAAAGCAGTTAAGACAATGAGACCTCCCATAGTGGGCGTTCCTGCTTTTAAGTTGTGGTGCCCAACTCCGGCAAGTTCTTTTTTTGCTTGTTCACCAATTTGTTTCGATTTTAAAAAAGCTATTATTTTTGGACCAAAAACAAAACTAATACCCAAGGCAAATATCGCCGCTAAAGCAGCTCGAAATGATACGTACCCAAAAAGACCAAATCCTGGAAGTTGATATTGTTTATTAAACCATTGAAGTAAAATATATAACATAGGCTAAAATTTAATTGAAGGTGTAGATTTTTGTTGAATGGATTTTCCCCAAAGCCACTGAATTTTTCTGACCCAAATATACCCATTTACGAACACACCAATTGCATTCGCCCAAATAATTATTGTATCAAAAATTAGAAGACCATAAATCAACCAAAGAAAGGTACCAACTGTAGCTAAGGTAAAAGTCCGCATAGATAGTTGAGAAACTTCATTTGTTTTAAAGATTTTCCATGCCTGTGGCATCATTGCAGAAGTAGTCATAATTGCTGCAACAGTGCCAATAACGGAAATTAAAGAAACCATAAAGATTGTAAAAAGAAAGTTTATAATGTTGAATTCAATATTAGAATTTTGTACCTATATTTTAGAGTAATAATGTCTAATTCATTCTTGTTTACAAAAGAATTGAATCGTCAACTCTAATGCCGAAACTATTATTTTGGATTCTGTTTCAACAAAAATACGTAAATTCACATATTATTTCTAAGAAATTACTTTGATATGATTTACTTTTCCCTTATTGGTTTATTCTTTTGCCAAACTTTGAGTGTCCTTGCACAACAAGCTATTGTTGATTCCGATTATTCCAATGAAGTGGCTATTTACAATACGAATTTTCCAAAACATATTGTAAGTACACAAGAATTGGTTACAGTACAGTATTATTCGTTTGATAAAAAACTACATCAAGGTCAACTTGTCGTTCATAAAGATCTCGTAAAAGATATTGTTGAGATATTCGAAGTTATTAAAGAACAAAAGTTCCCAATCGAATCTGTTATTCCAATAGTTCGCTTTTCTTGGTCAGATTCAAAGTCCATTCAATCGAACAATACCTCAGCTTTTAATTATAGAACAATTTCTGGAACTAAGAAAATGTCCGATCATGCGTATGGTCGTGCAATTGATGTTAATCCCTATTTAAACCCTTGGGTTGGAAAAGGAAAATCTTCGAGAAGTTATAACCCAAGTATAGAGGGAACACTTTCTTCTAAAACAGTTGTGGTTAAGGAATTTAAAAAACGCGGTTGGAAATGGGGAGGGGATTGGAAATCGAGCAAAGATTACCAACATTTTTCAAAAAAGTAAATTCAAACTGTGTATAAAGTTACTCTTTTCGGAGCTATTGCTCTTGTTGTTGCAAATATGGTAGGAACAGGTGT
>JBDNFX010000102.1:0-5554 GCA_041689575.1 Kapaibacterium sp. (SeqCode) | reverse complement strand
AAGGCAGATAAATCGGAAAAAGAACGTTTAGCATTAGAAGAAAAAGACCGATTGGCACGTGAAAAAATAGAACGAGAAAACCTTGCAAAGGCAGATAGAGCGGAAAAAGACCGTTTAGCATTGGAAGAAAAAGAACAATTGGCAAGTGAAAAACTCGAACGTGAAAACCTTGCAAAGGCAGATAAAGCGGAAAAAGACCGTTTAGCATTGGAAGAAAAAGAACGATTGGCACGTGAAAAACTTGCTCGAGAAAACCTTGGTAAGGCTGAAGCTGAACAATTAGTTCTGAAAAATGACAAAGAAAGAAAACAAGCTGAAGAACAAAAAATAGCTTTAGAAAAGAAAAAAATACAAGAACGAGCAATTGCAGAAGAAGAAAGAAAAAAATTAGAACTTGCTGTTCTTGAATTAGAACGTATAAAAGATGAAGAGGTGAAAGCAAATGAAAAACTTCGTGCTGAAAAAGAAGCAAAGCAAGAAGACATTATTACTTCCCCTGAATGTTTAATATCTACAACAAGACCTGTTTTATTAGTTGAAGGAATTGCTAAAAAATATAACCCAGAAAAACCAATCGCAGCTAAATCTGCTATTGTTTTTGAAAACATTATTACAAATAATTCTATATGTTTAGTCGCGACTATTAAAGGGAAGTTTACTGTTCCAGTTGTTGATGCTTCAACCCATTATGGATTTTATGCAAAGACAAATGGATATTATTCTACTTCCCAGAATATTCCAATTGAAACAGTTGTTAGCCAAGAACAAAAATTACCACCTCCTCCTGTAACTTTATTCAAAATTACAGATCTGGAATCGAATCTTTTAAATGAACCTGTCGTTTTAAATAACGTATTCTTTAAATTCAACAAACCTGAACTTTCTAAAAAAGCTCATCCTGAATTAGATAGATTAGCAGAATTGCTTTTAACAAATGAAAAAGTTAGAGTTGAAATTCATGGTTTCATATCTAAAGTTGAATACGATAGAGAGTTTAATACTGGAAAACGTAAGCTTTTATCTTCTGGAAGAGCAAAAGCAGTTTTAGATTACTTAAAATCCAAGGGTGTTAAACGGTCTTCAATGAGGGTTGCAGATGAAGCAACGATATCAATTGAACCTAACCCACTTTCTATTGACTCTAAAGAATCAGCTGAACAAGCAATGTGTATTAACGTATTATTCTTTGGGAAATAAGATGAAAATACAATTTACCACCAAAAATAATTATACAAATCCAATGAACGTTTCTTTTGTTCTTTCAATGATTTTTATACTGAGTGGATCAATCTCACTTTTTGGACAAGACATTGATTTTGTAATCAAAAATAAAAAAGGTGAATTAGTACCTAGCATTGTTGTTGTTGAAGATAATGATGAATCTACACAATTGTTCGAACAAAATACTAAAGGTACTTTTACATTCCCTATTCCTTTGAATGTTGACAATTTTGGAATTTTTGTAAAAGCAGATGGTTACTATACTAAGTATAGTTACTTCACAAAAGGACAACTTGCTTCTCAAAAATTAGTTCCAATTGTTTTAGCGGAATTCCCAAAATCTATTGAAAATGGATTAGAAAAAATTGTTAAAAGGAAAGAAGCAAGAGACAATAACATATCACGTTTTCCAGAATATTTAGAAGCTAATACTGTTCAATACAGTATGTACTTTCCTTCAGGAAAATTTACAGTTGATGATGAATCATTAAATATACTTAATAAAATCATAGTCTTAATGGATAATTTCCAGGGGGTAAAATGTGAAGTTATTGGTTATGCTAGTTCTGAAGGTTCAGAACAAAATAATCTTTTACTTTCAAAAAATAGATCCAAAGAAGTAGTAGATTACCTTGTAAAAGAAGGTATCTCAAAATATAGGTTCCGTTATTTCGGTGTTGGAGAAGTTGGTGCTATGCCTGAAAAAGAACGCGAATTAGTTCGAAAAAAGGACCGTCGCGTTGAAATCATTTTCTTTAAATAGTAAATTATAAATTGAAAGTATACTCATGAAACGAATTGCATTATTATTATTATTATTATTGTTAACTGTATCTACAAGTTACAGTCAAGGTTCTAATTACATTAAAAAAATATCCTTTCAAGGTATTTTGAAAAATGCTGATGGAACTATTAAAGCAAATAATACTTACAACTTAACATTTTCATTTTTTAAAAATACAACTGGTGGTACCGCCGTATTTTCAGAATCTACGCCAGTTACAACAGTTAATGGTTTTTTCACACATGAAATTGGATCAATTATTCCTTTAGTAGATTCAATGTTTTATAGTCAAATATACCTTCAAATACAAATTCAAGGAGATCCAACCCCAATATCCCCAAGAGTAACAATTACTCCTTCACCTTATTCATTTTATGCACGCCGTGCTTATGAAGCAGAACGTCTAATTGGTGGCGGTGGTGGCGGTGGTGATGGATGGGGCTTGTCTGGAAATACTCCAGGAAATACTGATTTCTTGGGTACTACAAATACCCAACCTTTAATTATGAAGGTTAAAAACATTACCAGATTAGCTTTAGGAGACAATGGAAAAGTGTCTACAAGTGGTTTATTAGCAAATGTTGGATTTGGTTCAATGGATCTTCAATATGTTAGTGATTTAACAGAAGATACAATTGTTGCCCAAGGTAGTTTCAGTTTTGCATCTGGAGCCGGAAACAGGACTACTGGAGATAATAGTGTTGCAATGGGGTTCAAAAATAGATCATATGGTGAAAATGCTATAACTATGGGTACTGGCAACTATGCTCAAAACGAAGGTGCAATTGCTTTAGGTAAAGATAACTTTGTTGGTTCAAATGATAAAGACGGTTTAATTTCTGGTATTGCCATTGGTTCTCGAAATGAAGGAATAAGTGGATCCATCCTTTTTGGTTCAAATAATACTTCTGACCATGAATTAGGTATAACAATTGGAAAGTCAAATATTATTCTTTCTTCTACAAATAATAGTGGCGTACCAATGGCATTTGGAGCTTTTAATGTTGTTAGTGGAAGTGGTTCTATTGCAATTGGAGAGAACTTAACTGTACTAGGTAACAATTCTATTGCCATTGGAACTGATGTGGACAACGACGCAAAAAGTAGCTCTTTTATTATTGGTACAAAGTTTTTAAATCCTCAAGCCTTTAACCCTACTCAAAATGATAATGATGGTCAAATGGTGATGCGGTTTGAAGGTGGATATAAGTTTTATACAAATGATTATCCTAATACATCACAGATAGCTGGTGTATCTTTAGCTCCAAATGGAAGTTCTTGGGAAACTCTTTCTGATAGAAATACCAAGGAGAATTTTACTGATATTAATTTTCAAGAAGTTTTAAATAAAATTGAGTTGCTTTCAGTTACACAATGGAATTACAAAAATCAAGATAATAGTTTTAAAAACTGGGGTCCTATGGCTCAAGATTTTCAATATTATTTTGGTTTAGGTAACACTACAGATTCGGTAACAATTTCAACTCTTGAAATGGATGGAGTACTTATCTCTAGTGTTAAAGGGTTAATAGAAAAAACTAATACTTCGAATAGTAAAATCAAAGAATTAAAACAATCAATTGTAGAGTTACAAAACCAACTTGATATTCTAAAGTCAGAGAATTCATCATTGTCTGCTCAAAACACTACTTTCGAAAAACGATTACAAAATATGGAATCAACTGTTATTAATGTTTTACAGCAAATTGAAAATCCAACTACACAAGTTCGTACAGTAACTTCGAAAAAATAATAATGAAATATATACTATCACTTTTTACCATAATTATACTAGGAACTTTTTCGAGTTCCATAGTACATTCTCAATCCCAAATCAGCTATCCTGTGATTAGTAATGGGTTTTTGAAGGGTGGGAGTGGATCATTTACTGTTACTACGTATTCATTTTTAGGTAATAATTTTCAATCTTCTATTTTAACCGTAGGCGATACAGTAACATTTCTTTATCCAGAAAATGACACCTCCCTTGTATCAATTGATGAAATTACCTTCGTTTGGAGAAGCTCATCTGCTAATGTTGAATATGTCTTAGAATTCGCTTCAGATAGTTTATTCAAAAATTTAGAGCAATCATTTGCTATAAATGCAAATGAAACTGAAGTAACTGTATTTTTAGATACTATTTCCAATTTACCTGAACGAGTCTTTTATCGTTTAGGTACCCTTGGACCCAATGGAGTTAATTATACTAGTTCTCGCGTGTTCAATTTGTATCCTTCTTCAGATAGACCAAACATCTCTCTCAGTAATTCCTATTCAATTTGCGAAGGAGATACTCTAAATTTAACTCCTTTTATTTCTGGTGGTTTAGAACCTTTTGAATTTTTATGGCTAACAAATTCTCTTCAAACAATTTCGGCTGGTATATTACTAAGTAGTGAAAATGATACGTTTGCCTTGATTTATCCTACACAAACAGATTCTTTTGCGGTGATTGTAACTGATGCAACTCAAAAATCAGATACAGCATATTTCAAAATTATTGTTGAACCTATGCCCACTATCAATATTGAATTTGCTAAAGATTCTATTTATATTGATTATATTTCAACCTCCTATCGTTGGTATTTGAATGATACTCTTACTCCATTTACTACTCAATTTATTCAACCTACAAGGGTTGGAAATTATTCTGTATTGCTCAAATCCGACGGAAGTTGTTTAGTTCTTTCCGATGATGTATATTTTGTCCCAAGACCTAAAAATTTAAAACCAGTATTTGGAACATCTGTAACACAAACGAATATTAATTTGCTGTGGGATTCAGTAATTGGAGCAACTTCTTATAGATACACTATCAGTAAAGATCAAGATTTTTCTACAACGTTACTAGACGGAATAACTACCCAAACTTCCTTTGCATATGCTATTCAGAATAATGATCAAACTCCATTTTATTGGAATGTTAGAACTATAACTTCCATAGATTCAAGTTTTGATTCAGATTCAAGTATGTTTGTTTATACGCAAGCACCAATAGCTTCATTAGATGTTTCAGATAATAATTTTGGGTCAGTAATATTAACTCAATCTAAAATTGATACTATTTCATTGATAAATACAGGAAATGTAGATTTAAATGTTAGCTCATTCCGATTTTCTTCATCTTCATCTCAAGTTTCTACAAATGGTTTTGGATTAAATTGGACTTCATCACTTTTTATTCCCGTTGGTGATACGGTTAAGATAACAGTTTCATTTGTTCCAAACTCTCTTGGTTCTACTTCTGAGAATCTAATTTTCATTTCAAACAACCTATCACTTTCAAGTGATACAATTGCAATTGTACAAGGTATAGGAATTGCAAATCAAAATGAAGTTCCTCCAGCATTAGTAAGTCCACTCAATAATTCTACAAATGTTTCAGACCCAGTAATTTTACGTTGGAAAACTGTTCCTAATGCAGTAACTTACGAAGTCTCTTTAGATACTTTGTTAAATTTATCTACTGCTCAATTATTTACAACTGCTGATACAAACCAAATTGTACCCAGTTTAATAAAAGGGAAACAATATTATTGGGGAGTT
>JBDNFX010000101.1:0-10226 GCA_041689575.1 Kapaibacterium sp. (SeqCode) | reverse complement strand
TAATACTTTATTCATAATTTTTACCCAATTTTCCCTTGAATTTTTTGCAATAACCGAGTTTTAACATAAAATTCTAAAACGATATTTATACCAAAACTTATCAGGAACAAGATACTTCCTAACAAAAATAAAATTCCATAATGATCGGAACCCCAAATAACTTCACCCATTTCAGCACCAATTGTGGCTGCAAGTGTTCGAATAGAACCAGCAGGATTTAAGGATATTAAAGCCGCATTTCCAGTTGCCATTAATGCAATCATTGTTTCACCAAAAGCACGTCCAAACCCCAGAAGAACTGCAGAAAATACCCCTGGTGCAGCAGCTGGCAACATAACTTTAAAAGCAGTTTGCCATTCTGTAGCCCCCAAGGCTAAAGAAGCTTCTCGTAAAGATTTTGGGACAGTTTGCAACGCATCGTCTGTGATAGTAAAAATGATAGGTATAATTGCAATTGCTAATCCTATTCCACCAACTAAAGCATTTAATCGTAAATCTAATCCAAAAACACTTTTCGTTAAGGAAGCAATTATTATTAAACAGAAAAATCCGATAACAACGGAAGGCATACTCGCTAAAAGCTCAATTGCAGGTTTTATTATATTTCTAAGTCGAGCAGATATAAAAAAAGAAGTGCAAATTGCCGCTAAAATCCCCAAAGGTGCACCAATAACCAAGGCAATAAGTGTAACTTTTAGAGTTCCTACCAATAAAGGTAAAACTCCGAACTTAGGATGCTCTCCCACTGGCTGCCAAACGGATTTAAAGAAAGTATCCCAAACAGATTCTTGAAGTGGGCTTGGTTTTTTAGATACTTCTTTTTCATTTAAAATACCAGATTCTGGGTTGTAAACTTTGGGTGCATTATATTTGATAGTTGCTATTTCACTATTTGATTTTGGCACAAACAAAGTAAGTGACTCTCTGAATACAAAAAGAAAAATCAAAAAGATTAATAGTATTGAAAGACTAGCAACTGCTTTGATAACGAATTCAATTCCTCGTTCAAACCAACGATTATCTTTCTTTGTCAAAAGACTTATTTTGCTCATTTTTTAAGTATTTTTACTGGGAAATACCCTGCTTTATGGACAATTGCTTGACCTTCAGGAGTTAGAATCCAATCTATAAATTTTTTAATATCTCCTTTTGGGTCTTCCCTCATATAGAAGTATAAAAATCGTGAGACTGGATATGTAGCATTTCCAATAGTTTCTTCTGTTGGCAAATAATAATTACTTGAGTCATCTTTTGCTAATGCAACTGTTGAAATTCCTTCGGCAAAGGCAGCGCTACTAAATCCAATTCCAAATGGGTCCTTACTTACTGCACTAATTAAAGCAGATGTACCAACTAAATTTTGAGCATTTGCTGCAAAATCTTTTTTCTTTAGAACTTTATCTTTAAAAAACTCGTATGTTCCTGAACTGTTTTCACGACTATAGAGTATAATCCGTTCATCGGGACCTCCTAAGTCTTCCCAATTTTTATATTCGCCAATAAAAACTTTACGAACTTGTTCTATTGTCATTTTAGAAATTGGGTTGCTTTTGTTAACATACACCGCAATACCATCTGTGGCAACTCGGACTTCTACACCAGACGAACCATATAATTCATTTAAGCGCGCAATTTCCATTTTTTTAATTGGTCGAGAAGCTGAGCAAATATCGGTTGTAGCATTTAATAAAGCTGCAATACCTACTCCTGAACCACCACCTGTGACTTGAAACTGTACTTCTTTTCTTTCCGGGTAATACTCTGTCCAAAGTTGAACAAGCATAACCATTGTATCTGACCCTTTAAGAGTTACCCTTCTTTGGTTTGGTTGCGAACAAGTAATTAGTAGACATGAAACAACTAAAAGTAATACTACTATTTTCACAAATTATAATCAGAGTGTGGATAAGCTAACATCGAGAAGTAGTTCTAAAAATAAAACTACCTATTCAGAAAGTTATGCAATTTGCAATTTTCATACGAAGATACCTAATTACTATTAAGTAACAAAATTATATTCTTACAGTACCTAAAATAGAATCGTATCTACTAAATGAGAAAGATTTAGTAAATTCGCTATACTTAGGATATTCTTTCACTTATTTCAATAGAACAATGGCAGCAAAAATTCGAACAACAACAAAGACTAAACAAGTTCAAGATTCTGCACCCTGGATTCCTGAACGCTATGCAGACATACTGTGTGTAATTGCTTTAACAGTTTCTGTTTTTATATTTTTATTCCCGGTAACAATTGGGTCAGGTTCGTTTGCTTCAGCGGATAATTTAGCCTCCGAAAGTTTCAAAACGTATTTAGATCAAGCTAATCAACAAGGTCAATTTCCTCAATGGATGCCCTATATTTTTAGTGGCTTACCGGGATATGCTTCCTTACTTGTTACTGGCGATCGTTGGTGGGATATTGTAAATAATTTTTTTGGTGGCATTCCCGTTACTATTGGAAAAATATTCCCTGGAGCCGCTACTTGGGTTGCTATTTACTATATCATTTATGGAATAGGTATTTTTTTACTTTTACGATCGAAAAAACTTGATAGAGTTTCCTCCTTTTTTGGAGCATTTTCTGCAATGTTTTCAACCTTTATTATTGTATTAGTCATAATTGGACATAATACAAAGATGCCAACTATGGCAATGGCACCTTTTATATTGCTTAGTTTAGAAAAATTACGAGAAAAGTTTTCTATTCGATATCTTGTTTTTTTAACAGTAGCAATGCAATTACTTTTTGCTCCTTCTCACATTCAAGTTGTCTTTTATATTTTCTGTATTATTGGGTTTTATTTTCTATTTGAGTTAATATCTCGATTGATTAAAAAAGATGACCCAATAAGTGTATTTCGTCCTGTGGCATTGTTCATTCTCGCTGGAGCATTAGCTTTCGCAACGTCTTCAGATCGATTTTTATCCACACAAGAATACACACCTTACTCCATTCGTGGATCGGCACCGTTGGTTCAAAACGATCAAAAGAAACAAGATAAATCAGGCGGTTTGGACTACAATTATGCTACAAATTTTTCTTTTAGCCCAGGAGAAGTTCTCACTTGGTTTGTTCCAAACTTTTATGGGTATGGCAAACTTTCTTATAAAGGACCAGAAACAGGAAATCAGGAACGGCAAATACCTACTTATTGGGGTCAAATGCCCTTTACAGATGCAGCACAATATTTAGGAATTTTTGTAGTAGCATTAGCCATATTGGGAGGAATTGCAAGAAGAAAAGAACCATTTGTTCAATTGTTAGTTGGAGTTAGTATATTTGGGTTATTTCTGTCATTTGGGAAAAATTTCTCCTTGATCTACGATCTGTTTTATTACTATGTTCCATATTTTAATAAGTTTAGAGCGCCTGCAATGGCTTTGATGATTCCACAATTCACCATTCCTCTTCTTGCTGGTTTTGGTTTAGCTTCGGCTATTCAATGGAGATCGAACCTTCAAGAATCTCAGAAAAAAATGATGTATGGACTTGTTGGTTTTTTTGTGTTATTTTTAATTGCTGGTTTGGGATATTCTGCTATTGGAGAAACAGGGTATTTATCTGATGTTGCCAAATCTCAAAATGCTGGTCAACTACCTTTAAGTATTCAAAAATACATTTGGTCGCAAATGATATCCGATTGGTTTGTAACTGCATTTATTGGACTTCTCGCTGCTGGCACATTACTTTGGTTTGTATTAGGCAAAATGGAAAAGAATGTATTTGCTCTAATTATCTTGGTACTATTAGTTACTGATTTATGGAGAGTTGCTTATAGAGCTATGGAAGTAACAGACAAAAAAACACAAACAACATTCAGAACAACCGATGCAATTCAGTTCTTACAAAAGGACAAATCATTATACCGTATTGCCGATTTTAATGCCTTTGATTCACCAAATGCTTCTGCATACTTTGGTTTGCAGAATGTTCACGGGTATCACCCCGCTAAACTTCGTGTGTATCAAGATTTGTTAGACGTAGCAGGCAAAGGACAAGGTCAAGTGATTTTGAACCCGTTCTTACACAAATTAATGAATGTGAAGTATTTACTCGCTTCTCAAGATATTGGTTTAGGCACTCCTACGTTTGTTTCACAGGAATCTGCTATGCGTATTTATCAAAATTCTGAAGTACTTCCTAGAGCATTCTTTGTTCAATCGTACCAAGTAGCCGATAAAATGACAATTTTGAAAAATCTTGAAGCAGGAAATTTCGACCCTCAAATGGTGGCATTTGTTGAAGAGAAACTTCCGACAACTATCGATTCTTCTATTGCAACGAATACGGTGAAATCTACTCGATATGAAAATGAAAAAATTGCTTTCGAAGTGGAAGCCACTGGAAATAATTTACTATTTCTTAGTGAAGTTTACTATCCAATTGGTTGGACAGCAACAATTGATGGTGTAAAAACCGATTTTTACAAATCAAATTTTGCGTTTCGTTCTGTAATAGTTCCGAAAGGAAAACATACAGTAGAATTTACCTTTGATTCTCCTAAATTTGAACTTGGTAAAAAGCTTTCAATGGCATCAAATGGTATAATTGTGTTAGGATTACTTTTTGTTATTGGTCAGTTTATAGTTGAACGTAGAAAGAAAACACTAGAATAATGTTAGAATTTTGAACAAAGAAAGGAAGCCTTTTATTTACATTTGGCTTCCTTTCTTATTTTAGTCAATTATTCTTCTTCTTCAGGGTTTTCAAAAGATTTTGGTGGTAAAGAAGGTAAGAAGGAAAGTAAAAAATCGGTACCTCTATAAAGATCTTCAATACCTTTGTTGTTTTCTAACACAAAGTCCGCTTGTTGAACTTTCCACTTTTGAGAAAGCTGTGCATTTATTCGTTCAACAATTTGTTCTCTCGTTTCTTTTGAACGCATTAAAGTTCTTTCAATTCGGATTTCTTCTTTCGCATCGACAACAATAATGTAGTCAAATCCATCTTCAAGCGAAACTTCATATAGCAAAGCAGATTCGACAAATACAATTGATTCCCCTTTTTCTTCAAATGCTTCCACTTGTTCCATCATTAATGAAATTGTTTTGGGATGTACAAGGTTATTTACAAAATTTCTGTTTTTTTCGTTAGTATCTCCAAAGAGCTTTTCTGCTAAAAAAGGTGAATTTATGAAACCATCGGCTAGTACTTTTTCTCCAAATTGGGTAACTAACTGTTTTTGTAATTCTGAATCAGAATTCATTATAGTTTTTGCATTCAAATCAGAGGAAATAAATGGAAAACCCTTCGATAGAATATATTTTCCAACTGTAGATTTTCCCGTTCCAATTCCACCAGTTATACCAACGACTATCATTCTTTTTCGTCCTCTTCGTTCGCTGTGTTAAGAAAATATTCTTGTAACAATTTTGCAGTTTTCACTCCAATAGAAACTTCTATTTGTGCTGGTTCTGCATCGCGAACACCTTGAACAGAGCCAAATTTTTTCAACAACTTCTGTGCAGTTTTTTCACCTATCCCTGGAACGGACGTTAATTCTGTTTGTAAGGTACGTTTGTCTCGTAAACTTCTATGATAGGTGATTGCAAAGCGGTGAGCTTCATCGCGAAGATGTTGTAACAACTTTAAAGAACTACTTGTTTTTGGTAACAATACGGAATCGGATTCAAATGGGAAAAAGACTTCTTCTAATCGTTTTGCAATTCCAATTACTAATATTTTGGGGTACACACCTAATTCTGTTAAAACCTCTACTGCAGAAGAAAGTTGACCTTTTCCACCATCGACCAATATTAAATCTGGAAGATCTTTATTTTCTCGAAGTAACCGTGAATATCGTCGGTGTAATACTTCTCGCATAGAGGTAAAGTCATCATTTTTATCTTGAAGTTTAAATTTTCTATATTCAGATTTCCTGGGTTTCCCGTCAACAAATACAACCAAAGATGAGACTAAATCAGTACCTTGTATATGAGAATTGTCAAAACATTCTATCCAACGAGGAAGTTGTTGTAACCGTAAATCTCGCTGAAGTGACAACACTGCTCGAGGTACAAATTGTTGGGATTTTTCTTTTTGTATTTGAAGTTCACGTAGTACAAAATCTGCATTTGTTGTTGCTAAAGAAACTAATTTCTTTTTGTCTCCAATCAAAGGAACAGTAATACTTAGTGCGCTTCCTTTTCTACTTTTCAACCATCGATCTAAAAAGTCAGCGTCCTGAGGTTCATTCGGCAAACAAATTTCACTTGGTATAAAATCGTTTTCGCAATACCAAATCTCTACAACAGATTGAATAATTTCTTCATTTGTTCTGTCGGATGCATTAGCGAGTAAAAAATGTTGTTTACTGACTAATTTTCCATCTCGAATAGACAATATCACCGTACATACATTCGTAGCGTCCCTTGAAATAGCAAAAACATCTCTATCGATAGAATCAGTAGAAACAACCTTTTGTTTGCCTTGGTATTCCTTCAATTGTTGTAATCTATTTCGAAGTCTTGCCGCTTCTTCAAATTCGAAATTTTCAGCTTTTACATACATTTCCTCTATAATTACAGCTTCAAGTTCTTTCGTTTTACCATTCAATATATGCATTGCTTGTTTAATGTATTGATTATATTGAACAGAATCAATTAAGCCTTCACAAGGTCCATCGCATTTCTTAATATGATAGTCTAAACAAACCTTAAATTTCCCACGTTCAATTGATATTTCTGTTAAAGGAAGATCACAAGATCGGAAAGGGAATAGCATTCGTAAAGTACGCATTATATATTTCAAATTCCGGATATCGGTATAAGGACCAAAGTACTTACTACCGTCACGTATAATTTTCCTTGTTGGAAATATTTTTGGATACAACTCATTGGTAATTCGTATATACGGAAAGGATTTATCGTCTTTGAGGAGTATGTTGTATTTTGGTTTGTGTTCTTTGATTAAAACATTTTCCAGAATCAGTGCTTCAGCTTCTGTGTCGGTTACTATAATATCTACTTCGACAATATGCGTTACTAACGCCTTAGTTTTTGCATCGACATTGCGGTGTCCTTGAAAGTATTGGCGTACCCTATTTCGGAGTGATTTCGCTTTTCCAACATAGATGATTTTGTTATCACTATTTTTGAATTGATAAATTCCTGGCGATGTTGGCAAACGCTGTAATTTTTCTTCTAATACTTGTCGAACTGAAAGTTCTTCTGATTCCATACTTACTATATATCAACGGTGAATAAAAGGAAGAACTGTAGTAATTCCTTTACTAGTTGAGAAAACGCTAAGATATGTTCCAAATTGTAATGATGCCGTTGAATAAATTTGTTCTCCAAACCCAGGATGGGTAAAACTTACTACTAGTTTCCCTAAAATATCAACAATTTTTACTTCTCCTTTTTCCTGTGAAGTTACTTTTATACTGTTTGGAAAACTTATTATCTTAGGGGATTCGGTTGAAAACTGATGAACGGAAGTTACAATAGGACAAGTATTAAAGATACAAGATTTATTGGTGATTCCTTGAACATTTGTTGCTAAAAAATAATAGTCAATTTCTTTGTTTGTCCAACGAGAATCTGTTTTGTATGCTTGATTTTTAATTTCATAGACTCCCTTATTTTTTTTGCTAAGTGGAAATTCTGCAGAAACATCCGTAGTAGAAAGCACAATTGATACAGACACTATTGAATCTTTACTATCAAATGGATCAGAAAGTATCTCAATTGTAGCATTAAGTGAATCATTTTTTGAACAAAGTTCAACAGTAGGGTTGTGGAAATTAGGTCCTGCACCCCAATAATAATATCCGAATGCCTTTAAAAAACGGTAATCAGAATTCCAAGTAGTGTACATTGCACCTTCAAACGATTCATTACCCTCCATCATAATTCTCCAATCGCGCAAGGTAGAGGTATTCCCCACATCGTAGTACGAAGATGCCATTTGTTTGAAACCGAGGTTTTCGAAATTCTCTGAAGATTCCTTTTTAAGAGTATTATTCCAATTCATTACTACCGGTTTAGGATCAATAAGGCTCCAAACACCACGTAAGTCGCCATTTATTAGATAGTAGTTGTTTCGTGCATTATGGAGTGAGTCTATCATATCTGACCAAACAATAGAACGACCTTTAGAATTGACTGCTAAACGTGCCGATGAACATCTGTTAATATTATCTGAAAGCAACATTGACGGTGATTTTTTTGTGTGCAAACAAGAAGAATCCCTATTCATATTTCTAATCTCATCGTGTTGAAAGAAAAACCAATCTGGTTTTTGAAACAATGAATCGACACGTTGAAATTGATCTTCGATAAACAAATCAACTTCTGGCTCACTCACACAAGCCATAGTAGAACCAGAATAATTGTTGTCGCTTACAGCAGTAAATGGATGAAAATATTCAACAAAAATTGAATCTCCATTTGAAATTGAAGAGCCCCCTTTTAATCGTGGCGAACGTACTGTATGTAGTGGACCATAATTTCCTAAACTTGTCGAAACAGTTGGGTCGATAATGGAATCTAAGTCTTTTCCTTCTACAGGAATAGTTGCTTTAGTCAGATTTCGAAGTGTTACAGGAGTTCCATTTCTACGGAGAATATTCATAAAACCTGCTTCTTTTATTTCAAAATCATCGAACCAAATAGTTCCTTGTTTTCCACCCCAAACACCAAGGTAAATATTCATTTGTGTATTTTCTAAGGTATTGAATGCTACTTCAATTTTTTGCCAACCCTGTGAAGTGGAAGGTATAGAAAATGAGGTATATGTTAAGGCCCTTGTTCCCGCTAATGCAAGTAATCGAACTTCATCTGCTTTGAAATTATCTGTTTTAAACCAAGCAGTCATTGTATATTGTCTGTATGGTTCACACTGTAATAGTTTGTTAAATCTGCAATTTCCTGAAGTATTACCTGCAGTGAAATTTGTGCATCGAGCAGAAGAAGTACCAGAATGTTTTTCTTGTAAATCTCTAAAAGTGCTTAGACCTGCACCATCATAGAATGACCATCCTGCAAAGTCACCATTTCCGGTAACTAATTCAAAGCCACTATTTGTTAACCATACATTTTGAACTGGCAATATTCGCAATGAATCACCTTCAACAATACATTTTACTCTTGTTAGAACTCCTTCTGCAAGATGTGGATTGTTTGAGAGCAAACCTTCTGACCAACCAAAATTTGCCACACCGGGTATCGGCTTGATAGATCTATCGTTCCAATATCTTACTATAGTATCAAGATTTCGAAAATATATAGGAATTTCACTTTTTAACCTGTTCAATTTAAAATCATGATTACTAAAACCGTTGATTTTAAATTTATCGAGTGAATCTGAAATAGCTTTAATTGTTTTTACTGCACCTTGACCACGAAGATTGTGTTGAGAAAACACCCAACGTTCTGGGAAGTCTGAGTAATCCCAAACAAAAGTATTCAAAGAAGGAGGAGGGGCTAAAAGTATTTGTTGTAATGATTTTATTGCGGAAGCTATTCCTTCTTCGCTTTGACCAATAATTACGATTGCAAATTCATTGATATCAATAGAATATCCATCTTTTTTAACTGGTTCAATATATCGAGGATTAAAATTTTTTATAGATTTCATATAAAATGAATCTGAAGCCAAACCTATGTAAATACCATAATTTGGAAAGTAGTCTTGAAAAGGTTGGATTTGTATATCTTCGTTTCGAGTTTCTTTTACTATAGTTTGAATTCGTTTTGAAAATTTTGAAAAGTCACTGTTTGGGGAACTTATCACTGCGTTTATAGTCATTGATGATGCTTGTGTATTATCAAACAAGTACATTTTAGGGTAAGGGAAAATTTCAGGTGCTGTTTGAGAATTTACATTGTAAACTGTGAAAAGTAAGAATAAGAAAGATAGGATTTTCATTAGGTTTTCAATTTAGAATTGAGATTTTATGACAATAATTTTAGTACAACATTACAATATACCAAGAATTGTTGAGATTGCTAATGTTACTATAAGACTGATAACAATTATTCGAATAGTTTTAATAGTTAGAAACTTTAAAAACGAGAAACCAACAATTGTACCTAAAACAGCTACAGTAGATGCCACAACAGAAATTGATGTGTGCATACCACTCCAAGACATGTACAAGATAGTAGGAATGTATACTCCAACTCTTGCAATATCAATAATAAGAGAACAAGAAGCAGAAGTAGCTATATATTCTTCGGGTTCTAATTCTGTTCCCATTAAAAAAGCCGAACGCATAGCG
>JBDNFX010000100.1:0-2404 GCA_041689575.1 Kapaibacterium sp. (SeqCode) | reverse complement strand
CTTGTGTATACCAAGCGTGTACTTTTGGAATAAATTCTGCGGAAGTTTCACCGGCAGCTTTAAGTGTCTTCACTAATTCCATAGCTACTTTTGGGCGTGGTCCCCATTGAAATAACGTTTCTCCACTACTCGAAAAGGCTACTAATTTTGGTATAGAACGTGATCCATTTGTAAGATACATATCCATAAAATCCAAATTAGCATCTCTTTGAACAATTTTCAAGGTTATCAAAGGGTTGCATTCAGATATTGCAACAATATAGGGTAAATTTTGAGCAGAATCGCCACACCAATCTTCTGTAATAACCAACCAAAATTGTGGTTCTACTATTGCTTCAACTACTTCAATCAATTCTTCTGAGGGTTGATACGTTTTTGTAATTCTAGTTTTACGAGAATAATTTAGCTCAATATAGCCGAACAACTTAGTATCATTTTCAGTTTTTTGACCGTCTTCACCAGCATCAACTTTTTCACGAATAGTATTTAAGAACTCTTCGTAGGTCAGTCCATTTTGGACTCTTTTGTCATAGTATATACTTTCTGTCATTCTAAATCCTTACTGGCATTACTAACATCAACAAAGTATCATCTTCTTCGAACGGTTTAATCAATGTTGCTTTTGTTGGTGTGGAAAACGTCATCACAATTGTTCCGTCTTCAGCAATTTCATTCGAACTTAAATTTTGCAATGCGTCTAACAAGTACGTATAATTGAAGCCTATATCAAAACGTTCTTCTTCGAACCCTTGAAGTTCGCAAGGGATAGATTCACTTGCATTATTTCCAGAATCAACATCTTCGGATTGAATCGCCAAAGTATCGTTCGATATCGAAAACTTCATCTGTTTTGAAGTTTGATTTGCTAATACAACAATCCTTTTAATAGAATTAACGATATCGTCTAAGGAAACACGTAATAGTACATTGTTTTCTTTTGGAATAACATTTTCACAAGGTGGAAATTTTTCTTCTATCAAACGAGATATAAACGTAGTTGAACCCATATCGCAACGGATATGTGAACGTTGGCCATTTACTGATAAAACTGTTTCTGTTTCTGATTTTTCAATCAATTTCATAATCCTTTCAGGAACAATAAACGACATTCCTTCTGGGAAAGATTCATTTTCATTTGATGGCAAAGTGTAACGAGAAAGTCTATAACCATCAGTGGCATATGCTAACAATTTTGTTGCTTCAAATTGGAAGTAAACACCAGTCATCGATAGTCTATATTGGTCTTTGGAAACAGCAAATGTTGTTTTTTTGGCAATTTGTTGAAGTACACCTATTTTGAAAGGAATAGCACTTTCAGTGTCGAATGTTGGAATTTCTGGATAAACTACAGCATCCATTCCTTTTATTTTATAGACCCCATTAAAAGTAGTTACAGAAATAAAATTATCTATAGAAGAGTATGTAACCGATATAGAACCTTCTGCATTGAAAGCTTTTATAGTATCTACAAAACTTTTAGCTGGGAAAAGGGCTTGGCCATCGTCTTCGCCTGAAACATTTATAGTTGTTATGATTGTAGCTTCCGGGTCAGAACCAATCAACTGCAATGAATTACCTTCTAATGAAGCTAATATGTGTTCGTATGCGATTATAGTAGTTTTAGCTGGAATAACACTACTTACTTGTTGAAGTGCTTTACGAAAGTCGGAAACGGAGACAGTAAATTTCATAACAATTGCAGCGTTAAATATTTATAAATACTTTGTTACAAAAATACATAATTTCAATTGAAATTCATACTATTTTATACAATTTTAAATTCCGATTCCCATAAGAACAACTTAAAACTACTCTTTATAATGAAGTGTTGCCGTATGGGCGGAGTGGTTAAATATCGGTTTACACCTTGGGCAAACACATAGATTTGCCCTTACAAACTCTACTCCCTCTCCCCTGTGGGGAGAGGGATAATTACTTATTCATTACTCCTTAATAAAGGTAGTTTGTAAAATTATTTTGTTTTTTTTAGGACTGCTACGAAGTAACTTCCTCGAATGAGACCTTCTGTGTTAATACGGATCTGGTTTCCGAAGGAAGATAAGGATTCTTCTTTAGCTGCTGCTCCACTAATATCTTGGATAATCACGGTTAATGAATTGCTTTTTTCAGCAAATATATTACTTTCAATCGTAACCGTATTTCCTATTTGTGCTGGATTTAGATACAATTGAATTGGTACTAATTGTCGTTCTAAAACTGAAGTTGGTACTCTATCAGGGGAAAACTGCATCAGTGGTATTCCACCTCTTGTCGCAAAAAGGCTATTTGTACTATAGTTGTATACTACCAGTCTATATTCAGATACAGTAAAATATAATTAGTAGTACCACCATTATAGATTTTTGAATTCTGTAACATAGTTTCTTCATTGTTTTCAGTTAAG
>JBDNFX010000099.1:0-13400 GCA_041689575.1 Kapaibacterium sp. (SeqCode) | reverse complement strand
TTTTAATAGAAGCTTTGTCAGCTCCATCTGATTCATAGTACTTGTTAAGTCCTTCAACCGCTCCATTATAAAACCCAACCCAACCATTAATGGTCATAATTGCAGCTTCTTGTTTCAATTTCGGATCTTTCAAATGTATGTTTGCATTTGCAAGAGCATCAACTGATTCAGTAATCTTCGGAGGTTGAATACCCATATATACTTGTGAAAGGAGAAGCCACGCTTCACCATTCATTTTGTTTTTGGCTAATTCTTTCAACAACGACTCTTCAGCAGCTTTGTAATCTTTTCGATTAAGAGAAATTTTCGCAGTCGTCATTTCTGGCGATGCACATTGATATGCCATTTGTGACATACCCATAATCATTAACATTAGAAGTATAATACTTAATTTCTTCACTCTATTGTCCCAAGAATTTATGAATAGAACGGGAATATTTTCAAAAATACGAAAATTTTAGCAGATTACCGATTTTACAATGGTTACTATTTCGTAATTATAGGTTTAGAGACTAATTGTGTTAGATTAAATGTTTGCCAAACAAATGTTGACAAAGATGTGAATATAGACAATGAAACAAGTGCAGAATACCATTTATGGTAAGTTCTAAACATTTCAATTAGGGGAATATCATTTGGTTTTGGTGTGTCAAAACTATAAATTTGTTGAACTAATATATTCATTTGCGGACTAATTCCAAAAGCATAAATACAATATAGTACTACTGTTAGTACATACAAAACATGTATAAATTGATGCCAAAAAGTATTAAAGTACCGTAGTGACATTAATAAACCAATTAGAATTATAGATAATCCAATACCTTGAGTTAGAATTAATTTGTTTAAAATAACTCTATTGACAATTCCTGCTAGGTCTCGTGAAGGTATATTTTGGAACAAGGGAGCAGCCACACCAAATCCAAAAAACAAGGTTGCACCAATAAAAATACAGCAACCTATGTAAAAGAATAGAGAAGTCCAAAGTAGGTGCCGATGTGATATTTGATTTATCATAGTAAAAGGTATTGTTTTACAAAAATACAAATTTTCATTTGTTTTACTTCTAGTTTTTTCAGTTCAAAGACTATTTGTAATTAAATTGAATTCAAAATATATGAAATTCAATTTATTTCCTTATTTTAGATTGACAACAATTTATATCATTTTTTTCGAAAATATGAAAAATCACAAATGCTCATTAGTTCTTTTTGTTATACTTTTATGTACTATGTTCAATACTTTATTATCTCAAGAAAACCAGTTTCAGCCAATAGATAGCTTGATTCAGTTAATTGAAGACAACAACAGGGGAATGGGAAGCCTTGCCATTCGAAAAAATGGGACTCTTGTTTATTCAAAAGCATTTGGGAAATATTCCATAGATTCTAAAACAGCTAAAAATTCAAATACTCAAACAGGGTATCGAATTGGTTCAGTTTCTAAAATGTTTACTGCTGTTATAATTTTTCAGTTAATTGAAGAAGGAAAACTTACCTTAGAAACACCTTTGTCCACATATTTCCCTAATTTTAAAAATTCGAAGAAAATTACTATTTCTATGTTGCTAAATCATAGAAGTGGAATACATAACTTTACCGATGATGCAGATTATCAATATTATATGCAAACAGCAAAATCAAAAAAAGAACTTCTTGAAATTATGATAAAAAAAGGTGTAGATTTTGATCCTGATGAAAAAGCCGCATATAGTAATTCTAACTATATTCTTTTAGGGTATATAGCAGAAGAAGTAACAAAAAAGAAGTATGCAGAGTTAGTTACTAATAGAATTGTAGATAAGTTAGATTTGAAAAGGACCTATCTTGGAGAAGGAATAAAGGAAAGCAAGAATGAAGCTCAATCGTATATGTATATAAAGAATAAATATGTTAAAACTACTGAAACTCATCCTTCTATTGCCTATTCTGCTGGGTCTTTAGTTTCAACATCAGAAGAATTAACTTTGTTTATTGATGGATTGTTTACTGAAAAATTGATTTCTAAAAGTTCTTTTGAAAAAATGGTAGAGTTAAAAGAAAATTATGGTAGGGGAATTTTCAGATATCCCTATGATAATTCTTGGCTGTTTGGACATACTGGAGGAATAGACAATTTTCAATCTATGTTAGCATACGATCCTGAAGAAGCAGTTTCTGTCAGTTATTGTGCAAATGCAGTATCGTATCCAACAAATGACATTCTCTTATTTGTACTAAGTCAAGTGTATAAAAAGGGTGTGATGTACCCAAATTTTGGAACAATTGATGTCGATGAAGCAATCCTCAAAACGTATATTGGTGAATACACTACTGATAAAATGGCATTAAAGATTACTATTTCCGTTAAAGATGGGAAACTCTTTGCTCAAGCTTCAGGACAAGACGAATTTAGTTTAGATGCCATAAATGAAACTACTTTTGAATTTCCACCTGCTAGGATTTTAATGGAATTTAATACTACTACTAAAACTTTTAAATTCGAACAAAGTGGTGTGAAAATGTTGTTTAGAAGAAAGTAATAGAAACGGATGTTCGTAAAAATCAAAAGGGAGCTCTTCACTATGATGAAGAACTCCCTTCTACAGTATATGTAATTTCAAATTAAAACGTTGCTGTATGAGCTTTCAATGGCTTTTCAAACATCAGACGAGTATCAGTTTCTTTTAAAGAAACTATATGAAACGTATAATTATGACGTAATTTAGATTTTGATTTAGATTTTTTATCTATTTCTTTTGGTGAAGTAACTACTAAGTATGTATCAGATTGATTGTTATCCATACGTTCTTTAAAGTCAATCATAGCATCTGTAAAGCTTCTATAAGTATCTAAAACAGTACATTCTTCAAGTGGAACACGGAATGCGTCTAATTTAGTTGAAAAGGCTAAATCTTTATCATCAGTTTCTTCATTTATAGAATTTGGTCTAAAACCTTCTAATGTAACGGAAGTAACTCCAGAATGAAACATTTCTAATTCCTTAGCAGCTGTGTAGGAAAGATCGATAACTCTACCGCGAATATATGGACCACGGTCGTTAACAATAACTAAGGTTGATTGATTTTTTTTGTACAGGTAACTTTGACAATAGTGCCAAATGGTAACGATTTGTGAGCAGAGGTATACGCAAATTTATTATAGGTTTCTCCATTTGCTGTACGTCTACCATGAAATTTATCTCCGTACCATGAAGCTTTACCTGATTCAATATAGTCTGTTTCGACATCATCGACTATAACAAAAGGTTCTGGTTCAGGAATTTCAACGGGTTTACTTTTCCCTTGAAACAATGTAGTTGGTTTGTCGGTTGAACGGATATCTTGTGCTTGTACAAGAATTCCGATTGATAATAGCACTAAGACACCTATAAAAAATATACTTGCCTTTAAAATGTGCTTTCCGATTGTAAATGACTGAATATTCATCAGCTTTTTACCTCTGATTGTGGAACAATAACTTTTTTTGGACTGTAAAGCCGAAGAGTATTTCTCGAGAAAACTACTTCATAACCCTACATTTATGGATTTTCTTCCTTTGATTTTGTTTAGAAATAGAGCAAATTTGTTAATCAAAAATTAATTTAATGTTAATAAATAAGCACTGAAATTGATTGTTTAAGAACTTGATTCTGTTGGTGACGACTATAAATAAGCTTCATTGTGTTGATTTGTAATGTGTTTATGAGTGAATTTGGAGTAGATATCCCTTATTCCTATAGTTTTGACTCAAAAATTACGTATAAATACGTAGAAGATTTATTATGAGAGAAAAATTAACTATTTTTGATATTAATTCAATAATAAAGGGGTAGAAAGTGGAAGAAACTTCAAAACAAAAGGGGGCACTTGCTGAATCCATAGCACGGCAGTTTGCTGAAGAAAATGGGTATATTTTTGTACAAGCAAACTACTTCGGGAAAAGTGGTGAAATTGATCTAATTCTTCGCGATGGAGAATGTTTAGTGTTTGTAGAAGTTAAAAGTCGGTGGTCAGCTTCGTTTGGAGCAGCTGAATTTGCAGTAAACAAACAAAAATTAATAAAGATGAAAAAAACTGCTCAAGAATTTTTGTATAAGACGAAAACGAAGGCAAAAGAATATCGTTTTGATATGATGGCTTTAAACTGGAAAGATGGAGTTCCAGAGATTGTACACTACAAAAATGTACTATTTTAAACGTTGCTACAATAGTTATGTTATATGTGAGTCGTATTTAGTCATAACTAATTTAGTCACAACTAAATATTCGAAAAACTAATGAGTTTACTTACATTTACGTATTCGTTTTTTTTACTTTTGAGTGTTTCGTATGTAGTGCCGATGAAATCTTTTTCTTATTCAGTGGATCATTCTACTTATATAAACATAGTTCATTCAAATTCGAATAGTCCAATTGAAAATGCGGAAGTTTTTGATCTGATTTTAAAAAAGAGATATAGAACTGATTCGTATGGTTTAGTCAAAATTCCTACTGTTCACGACCAACAAATTAGGTTAAGAATTCGTCATAAAGAATTTTTCACAATTGATACTACTTTTACTGAATCTGAACAAGATACTATCAAGATTGAAATGTATGAATCAATTCACTTTATAAATGAAAATGTAGTTGTAACTGCAACAAGATCATCAATAAACAAAGAAGACTCTCCTGTTCGTATTTCAACAATTGACAAAAAACAACTTCAACAAACTCAATCGATAACTTTAGCAGAAGGTTTGCAATTCCAACAAGGGTTACGACTTGAAAATAATTGTCAAAACTGTGGAACAACTCAAATTAGAATTAATGGGTTAGAAGGACCTTATTCGCAGATTCTAATTGACAGTAAACCAATATTCACAACAGTAAGTGGAGTTTATGGATTAGAACAGATTCCAACTAGTATGATAAAAAATGTTGAAATACTAAGAGGTGGTGCATCTTCTATGTTTGGTGGGAATGCTGTAGGTGGGGTGATTAATGTTTTAACTAAAGATGCTTTAACCAATGAATATGACATATCAACGGTTGGAACAAGTTTTGGGAATGGTGCTTACGAGTTTTCTACACAAGCTGTTGGTTCTATAGTATCAGATGATTTATCAAAAGGAATCACAGTTTATGGTTCATCTCGTTCGCGAGACCCTTGGGATGCAAATGGAGATAGTTTTTCCGAACTTGCTCGTCTCTCACAACAAACCATTGGGACAAAAGTTAGTTTTAAACCAACAAAGGAATTTTCATTTAATGGGGGGTATTCTTTTATAAATGAAGATAGAAGAGGTGGTAATAAATTTAATCTCAAACCAGAAGAATCTGATATTACAGAATGGATAGCTTCAAAATCTCAATTTGGTACTTTTTCATTAGAATATTCTCCTTCAACTTTTACTACATATTCAGTATATAGTGGATTTAGTACCGTCAATAGAGATAGTTACTATGGAGCAAACCAAGACAAAAACGCTTATGGAGTTACTAACAATGGTTCATTTTTGCTAGGCACTTCTTTTACAAGTGAATTATATTCTGAACAATTTGGTGATCATCTGTTAACTACAGGTGCTGAAATGAATTATGAAGGATTAGAAGACATTGCCTTAGGATATAACAGAAATATTAGGCAGTTTGTCCAGCAACAAGGATTTTATATACAAGATAACATTCATTATACTCAATACATTGATGCTATTATAGGAGTAAGGATAGACAACCATTCAATGGTTAACAATGTAATTATAAATCCTAGAATGAGTATAAAATTTAATCCTTTGCCTTCTATTGCCATACGTGGAAATTATTCAACAGGTTATAGAGCACCACAAGCATTTAATGAAGATCTTCACATTCAAGTAGTTAATGGGAACTTACAAATTCACATACCGGGTGTCAATCTTCGAGAAGAACGTTCACGCTCATATTCAACCAGTATTGATCATACTATTAAAGAAAATAATTTTGTACTTACAACAAATTTGGAAGCATTTTACACGAATTTATTTGATGTTTTTGTCTACGATGATATTGGAAACGATGTAAATGGGAATCAAATATTTGAACGTAAAAATGGAGGTTCATCCACAGTGAAAGGACTCACGCTTGATGTTACTGGTTCTGTAGGACCAACATTCTCTTTTCGAGCTTCATATACTTTACAAGAAAATCATTATGGAGAAAGTGTAGTTTGGAGCGATAAAGAAATTGAAATTTCAGGACAACCAAAAATAAAAATTCAACAGTCAACTAATTTTTATCTACGAACTCCAAACCAATATGGATATTTTTCAATCACATCAACTCCAAACACAGAATTTTCAGCATCTCTATCAGGAGTATACACCGGTTCAATGTTTATTCCTTGGTATAAACTAGAACAAGATGTATTAGTTAGATCAAAAGACTTTATTGATATAATGTTTAAAATCTCTTATAAACCTACATTTTTAAAAGATTTCACAATTTCATCAGGAATGTTTAATGTATTCAATAGTTATCAAGAAGCATTCGATATTGGAACTTTACGAGATGCAGGATTTACATACGGACCTTTAAAACCAAGAAGTGTTTTTTTAGGAGTTCAATGGTCTCATTAATCAATATGTTCCGTGGTATCGTCTGATTTATGTATATTTGTAGATACTTTTAATATACTATTCTTGAAATCTGTTGAAACACTTAAGCTACGAAGAAAGTAGAGAAAAGATTTATCTACTTCGTGATGAAGGTAAATTTTTACAAGCTATAGAAGTTTCACAACTTCTTACAAATGAACTGCTGTCGGATTTAGTAACAACGAATATTCCCGAGCAACAAAATACAATTAAAAAATTTCTAATGAATAATTACTATATCGAAGGAGCAATTCTTCGACAAGTAAACAACCTTTTTCAATCTGAAATTTTACTACACAAAGGTTTAGAAATTGCATTTGAATATAATGATGTTCGAACAATTTCAAAAATTTACAGTGCCCTCGCCAACAATCATTTTCAAAACGGCAATTTAGAGTATTCTCTCGAACTTTTAAACACTGGTTTTAGCTATATTGAAAATACTGATTTTGTCTTAGAAGCAATTATTTTACAAGGAAATATGGGTCAAATTCATAGTATGTTAGGTGAATTTGAAAAAGCAGATGAAATACTTACAACATTAGTTCATTCTTTAGAACTTCTAAAAAAGCGTGAATATTTAGGAAATGCATATTATTCATTAGCGTTACTTAAATATAATAGAAACCAATACGAAGAAACAATCATTTGGTTGGTACGTTCGATCGATCAATTTGAAAAAAACAATAAGCCTCGTAATCTCTATATGTCCAAGGTGGAATTAATTCGAACGTTCATTCAGTTAAATGAAATTGAAAAAGCAGAAGAAACAATAGAACAGTTAAATCAAATTACTTTTGAAGGTAAAGGTGAAAAAGAAGAACTAGAAAAACTCATTCTATTTGTAAATATTTTTATAAAACGTCAAGAATATACAATAGCAATATTTTCCTTAGATTCTATTCTAACAAATTTAGATTCTGTGGAGCAGGTAGTCTGTAAAATCATTATTCGCTTTTTAAGAGCAGTTATACATTGTCTTTCTAATGAAAATGAAAAGGCAATTGAACTTATAGAAAAAATATATTCAGAAATAGATTCTACACGATATATAATACACATTACACAAACAAATTACATACAAGCTTGGGCAGAGTTTAATTTGAATAATATTGAGAACGCTGAAAATATTTTGATGAATTCTTTTAAGAAAACAAAAGGTAAAATATTCAATTTTGATATGTTTTATTTAACAAAAAACTTCTTAGTATTTCTGAATAACACCAACAAAAACTACTTGTTAAAACAACAAAGTTAGTATCCTATCGTTTCGGTTTTCATTTGTGTTCACTACTCACTCCCAAAACCATTTTAAACTTTTCATCTGAAGCGTATGCTTCACTAAGAATTCGTGAGTTTTTATATTTCCAATTAACAAGGTTTATTGGCACTATTGCAATTCAAATGAATAACATTGTAATGGGCTGGCAGTTGTATATTTTAACAAAAGATCCTTTAGTTTTAGGGATGATTGGATTAGCTGAAGCTATTCCAGCTTTGACTGTTTCATTGTATGCAGGGTATTTAGCAGATAGAAAAAATAGAAAAACAATTAGTCTGCTTGGATATTCCTGTATATTTGTAATGTATTTCGGGATTTGGATGTTGTCATATAAAATGTACGACTATCCCACTAAAATTGTAACGTATTCAATGTATGTTATGATTTTCGTAACAGGAATAGCACGAGGTTTTTTAAGCCCTTCATTGATTGCACTTCGAGCCCAAATTGTACCGCGAGAATTATATGCAAATGCTACAGCTTGGAGCAGTACAATATGGCAAATTGCCGCCATTGTTGGTCCAATATTGGGTGGAATTTTGTTAGCAAAAATTGGAATTCAGTCTTCATATATGATAGTAGTGATATTACTATCAATTGCGGTTCTTTCTCTTGCTTTTATAAAATCAAAACCAATTGTCTACGTAGAATCTGGACAATCAATACTTGAGAACTTAAAAGAAGGACTCCGTTTCGTTTTCAAGAATCAAATATTTTTAGGTGCAATTTCCTTAGATATGTTTGCTGTCCTATTTGGTGGAGCCGTGGCAATGTTGCCAGCATTTGCAGATACAGTTCTTCACGTTGGTGAAAGTGGATTAGGAATTCTAAGAGCTGCCCCAGCAATTGGAGCATCACTAATGGCAGTTATAATGGCATTTAACCCTCCAAATATGAACTCAGGGAAAAAGTTACTCTTTTCTGTTGGAGGATTTGGACTTTCAATGATTGTATTCGCACTTTCTAAAAACTTTTACCTTTCTATTTTTATGTTGTTTCTTTCTGGTGCATTCGATTCTGTTTCTGTTGTAATACGGTCAACTATATTACAAGTGCTCACTCCAACTAAATTAATGGGAAGGGTTTCAGCAGTAAGCACAATGTTTATTGGTTCTTCAAATGAAATTGGTGCATTTGAATCGGGTGTTGCTGCTCGTTTAATGGGATTAATTCAGTCTGTTGTATTCGGTGGCTCAATGACAGTTTTGGTAGTTCTCAGTACAGCATTTTTAGCTCCGGAACTTCGAAAATTACACCTAAAAGATTTAAAGCCTTTAGAAGACTAAGAGTAAAAAAAACCACCCTATTTGAGTGGTTTACTATTTCGTTCTTCCATTTCTTTTACCATCTTCTTGAATTCTTCATCGTTCCCAAACAGAATTGATAGATCCTTGGTTGCCTCATTATACCGAAACATAGATTCTTGAAAACCTTTAATATGTTTTTGAACTTCAACATTTGTCGAATCCATTGAAGTAATTGTAGGGTAAAGTGAATCCATTTCTTTCATTCGAGGAGTAAATGTTAAAAATGAATCATAGGAAAGCTGCATTAAATCAGCAGCCTGTTTCCCAGTTTTAGCACTCACCATAGCAGCAGAAAAATCATTTAACACTTTTGTAAAGTCTGCTAATATTGAAATAGATTTTGCGTTGTATTTTATTTGATCTTCTTCTGGTAAGGTTGTAACATTCTTACCGTCTTTTTCTGAAAGAGGACTTTTGTTTTCTTCTTTGGTACAAGAAACAAAAACTATAGTAAAAACGAACAAAAGTATGAAACTAATATTTTTCATTATTTGTTTTCGTTTTGTAGTTGTTCTAATGCTTTTTTAAATATTGGGTCGTTCTGGTGTTTTATTGATACCTGTGTAACTAAGGCTAAATAAACCTCAAGTGCATTTCCAAGATCTTTATTTGCGGTTTTAACTTCAACATTCGCGGTATGCATTTTATCGACATTTTTGTACTTAGCTTGAATAGCTTGAACTCGTGAATCGAAGGATTTCATATCAGTTGAACTTGCAATGAGGCATTCTGCTGCAGTTTTTGCTGTTTTATCATTTTGCATCTTTGTTGTATGATTTTTTATTACTAGGGTCATATCTCTAAAGAATGTAATAACTTCTTTTTGAGCCTCTGGAGCCGCCATATCGATTTTAGAATCTTCAGGAGATTTTGAAGCTTTTGTAATACTGTCTGCTTTGGCTTTTTCATCTACAACATCTGTCTTTCCAGGACAACCAAACAAAGCTAAAGAACCAACAAGTAAAAGGACTGTAAATATTCTATTCATAAGGAACAATTTAAATTTTAAAGTACAAATGTACGAATTTTACTGAAGGAAATAAAAATGAAGTCAAAAAAAAGCTCAACAGTTACATTAATCATTCTAATGATTAACGAGTTATAGAAGAAAATTCTTTTAATGCCTTTTGGAAATCGGGATTTTGACCAAACTGATTACCAATTTCATTAACAGATTTTACAAATTCAGAATTTACTTCGCCAAATTCTTTTGAAAATTCGGAAGTACTAATTGTTTCTTTCAAATTAGGATATTGTTTCAAAATCTGCTCGCTTTCTTTTGCAAATGTAATTATAATATCACCTGCTTGCTTTCCAGTTTTAGCTTCAGAAAATTCTTTACTGGTTTTTTTTGTAAGATTTATAAGAAGTTTTTCTGGTGGTTCTTTCGCACAACTTAGAATAGAAATCAGTAGAATTGTGGAAAGTAAATATTTAGTAAATTTCATTTCGTAGTAATATGATTTAATTATATAAAAGAGTTTTAGAAACTTTTTCAGACCAAATTCTTTTAAACTCATCTTGTGCCATTCGAAACTCGAAATCAGTTCCAAATTTAGTAACAGCATCTGCAGAGGTTTTCAAAAATTTCTCATAAGAAGTTTTAAATTCATTCTCAACCTCTTTGGTTTTATTCAATTTAGGATATTGTTTGTCTAAAATTCTAACATTTTCAGCAATTGCTTCCATTTTACGAGCATAGGTTAACAACGCTTCTCCGGCAGCTTTCCCAGAATTTGCATTTTTCAAACTTTCGGTAGCTTCATCTAAGCCTCGATGAACAGAATTCATTAACAATTCTTGTTGATCTTCACCATTTGAATTGTTGCAACTATTTACTGTAAGAATAAAAAGTAATAATATTGGGAGTAGATATATGTGTTGTATTTTCATTAGAGATTCAGTTTATGGATAATATTCAATGCAATATAGTGAAATAAATTAAGAAATGTTCATTTATTTTACGAAACATTTTCTATTACTACAGCTAATCCTTGTCCAACTCCTATACAAAGTGAGGCAACTCCAAAACGTACAGAATTCCTTTGTAAAGATCGAGCTAAACTACCAATAATTCTACCACCACTCATACCTAGTGGGTGTCCGTAAGAAATTGCTCCTCCATTGATATTCACAATATCCATTGGAACATCTAATTCACGAATACAAGCAAGTGATTGAGCTGCAAATGCTTCGTTTAATTCTATAAGTGATATATCTGAATGAGAAATACCCGATTTTCGAACTGCCATATGTATTGCTCGAACTGGACCAATTCCCATTATTCTTGGATCAACACCGACAATGCCATGCGAAATTACTTTTGCAATTGGTGTGTTCTTTAATGATCTCAATCCTTTTTCTGATGCAAGAATCATTACTACAGCTCCGTCGTTCAACGAAGATGAATTTCCAGCCGTTACAGTTCCTCCTTTACGAAATGCAGGAAGTAAGGTCGATAACTTTTCAATTGTTGTATCAGCACGTGGTTGTTCATCAGTATCTACAGTAATTATTCCTTTTTTTGTTCGAATTTGAACAGGAATAATTTCTTCAGCAGGAATTCCTGCTTTTTGAGCCGCAAGTGCTTTTTGGTGAGAAGAAAAAGCAAACTTATCTTGATCTTCTCGAGAAATTTTCCATTGTTCAGCAATGTTTTCTGCAGTTTCACCCATTGGTTCAAGTGGTAATAATTTTTCCATTGCCGGGTTGGGATATCTCCAGCCTAAAGCAGTATCGAAAGCAGTTAAATTTCCAAACATTGTAGCACCTGTAGCATTCTTTGGAACAGAATAAGGAGCTCTGCTCATCGATTCAACTCCACCGACAATTACTAAATCATATTCACCTGATTTTATTGCTCTTGAGCCTTGTATGACAGCTTCCATTGATGAAGCACAAAGCCTGTTCACTGTTACTCCAGGAATACTATTTGGTAGACCGGCTAATAGAACTCCCATACGAGCAATGTTTCTGTTGTCTTCTCCAGCTTGGTTTGCACAACCAATTATAACATCATCAATCAACGAAGTATCAATTATATTTCGTTGAACTAACGATGATATTAAAGAACCTAACATATCATCGGGACGTACGGACGCTAACGAACCACCATATTTACCAATTGGTGTCCGAATTGGGTCAACAATATATACTTGTTCAAAACTCATATTCTACTTTCAAAATGTAACAGTAATTTTTCATCAATAGGTACGAATAAAAAAAGCAGTAAGTGTTTTCTTACTGCTTTTTTTCTATATAATTCTACTTTTCTATGAAAAATCGTTTAAAGTTAACTTTTTGAAAACGCTTGGTCTAATATCGCACGTTGTTCAGCCTCATGCTTTTTCGAAGAACCAGTTGCCGGAGATGCTGATTCTTTTCTTCCAACATACGTTATTTTTTGTTGGATTTTTAGAATCGATGAAACTCTTGGTTGAATAAAGAACCAAGAACCTTGATTTTTGGGTTCTTCTTGTACGTGGAAAACTTCAGAAGAAGTAGAATAACGTTCAAGAATAGACTTCATCATATCTTCATGGAAAGGATAAAACTGTTCAATGCGTACTATTGCTACATCTTCAGCATTTAAGCGTTTTTTCTCATTTAAAAGCTCATAATAAATTTTACCACTGCAGAGTAACACTCGTTTGATTCTTTCAGAATTCGTTACAGTTGCATCGTCGATAATTTCTATAAATGTACCTGTTGACATATCCGAAAGTACTGAAAGTGGTTGACGCAACATACTTTTGGGAGACATTATTATCAGCGGCATATTAAATGGTCGAAGGACTTGGCGTCGCAAAACATGGAAATACTGAGCGGGTGTTGTAAGATTACAAACTGACATATTGTCTTCAGCACAATTCTGTAAAAATCGTTCTAACCGAGCTGACGAATGTTCAGGACCTTGTCCTTCAAAACCGTGTGGTAATAACAATGTTAAATTAGATGTTTGGTTCCATTTCGCTTCGGAACTACTTAAAAATTGATCTAAAATTATTTGCGCTCCATTAACAAAATCACCAAATTGAGCCTCCCAAATTGTTAGACCATTTGGTCGAACAACACTATATCCAAATTCGAATCCCATTGCTGCGTATTCAGATAATGGACTATCGTAAATAAAGAAATATTCTTGATTTTTGTCAATGGTATTTAACAAAACAAGTTCGTTTTCAGTCTCAAAATCTATTAAAGTGGCGTGTCTATGC
>JBDNFX010000098.1:0-2391 GCA_041689575.1 Kapaibacterium sp. (SeqCode) | reverse complement strand
TGCAGGAAAGTATTTGTATAAATGTTCGAAAGGTTATTGGTCTTCATTTCGAATTAATGATGCAATAGAAAAAAATAGGGAGTACAAAAACATATATATAAATGAGGTTAATTTAGTTACTGTGGTTGCAAATATATTACCTGCCTCGCAAACTATTTCAATAAAAGGGAATACAGAACTTTTGGAAGAAATCGAAATAGTAAATCTTCAAGGCGAAACACTTATTAAAGTGGAAAATGATTATAATAATGTTTCCATTCGCCCATTTGCAAATGGTGTGTACTTTGTCAAAAAAACTCTTAAAGATAGACGTATTCATCATTCAAAATTTATCAAACAATAAAGACGAAAGCCCCATAATTGTGGCTTTTTAGTAAATTATCTGTTAAATAATTTTTTCTTGCCAATACAAGTAGAGTTACTCTTGGTCTACTTCAAAGCTAATGTTGTCGGTCATACGGAGTTTCCATTCTTTCGATTCATCGTTGTAGACAAAGGCAAACCAAAGTAACGAAGATTTGCTCCTAAAGAATGGAAATGTATAGGTGAAGCTGACACCAAAGAAATCTTCATCAATATTGTCGTTTTCCGTTCGAATTGGCTTAAAGTTCTGGAGTTGTTTTTTTACATTTTGGGTAAAAAGGCAAGGTATGTACCTAGAAAATTCTTTTTCTGAAAATTCATTTTGTTGGTCTTCGGGTTTTACTTTCTTTTTAGCAAGTTTGCAAAGGAATGGTAAATCGTATGAATAAAATGGGAAACTGATATTTGACAATATCTTCTTGGTATCATTTTTTACGACGGCGGAAGTGAAGTATTTAAAGAAAGGCTCAAAGGAAGGTACGGTAAAAATGTTACGAAAGAATAAAGCGTATTGTTTATATTCCATAGTAGAACCATAGGTAATGGTTGTGGTAGCAACAAGTGTTGAAGCAGTAAGTTCACGGATAATAAAAATTTGAGTTTGTTGATTTTTTTTGTACCCATCAGCAAGTGTGAATTCTAATGTTAGAACTTTTTCAGGACGTTCTTCTAATATCCACGTTCCTTTGAAACTGATTTGTCTGCCTTCCGGATAGTTGGGGTTTTTAATAACTTCGAAATTATCACCTCGGTAATAACAAACGTTATTACCAGAAATAAGTGTCAATTGAGCGTCGCACTGAAGATGTTCACCAGAAGTAGTCTTAACAGAATCCAAAACCCAAGTTCTAGAATCTCCATTTACAAGTTCTTGCATTGAAATTTGCGAATTAGCATAAAGTGGGAAGACCATACAAAGCAAACTGCAAAAAACAAGTTTATTTACCCATAAAAAAAATTTACACGATATATCTACAGATTTCATTTGATATTTAAAAGGTTAATTAATACAAACTGATTTTATCTAAGCATTAGAAAAAACGTTGATTTGATAATTTGGAATCAACTTCAGATTTTTTACAAAACATGTATATAATGATTAAAATCATTATTTAATCTACTCAAACAAGAACACTCGGATTATGTTTTTTAATACTAAATTTCTGATTTCGAAGATCTTGTCATTAAATCGGTCATAGCAACAGAAGGATTTTTGTCTTCAAAAAGAATTCTATATACTTGCTCGGTAATGGGCATTTCTACATTCATTTTTTTAGAAAGTTCAAAAGCTGAAGCAGTAGTAACTACCCCTTCAGCAATAGAATTCATACCAGCCAAAATATCTGAAAGTTTTTTCCCCTCACCAATTTGTTCACCCACAAAGCGGTTTCTACTGTGTTGCGAATTACAAGTAACCAACAAATCTCCTATACCTGCCAGACCATAAAAGGTACTCATTGTAGCACCTGAAGCAACGCCAAGCCTTGAAATTTCAGCCAATCCACGAGTAAACATTGCTGCTTTTGTATTGTCTCCTAATTGTAAACCATCGATGATGCCAGAAGCAATTGCTATGACATTTTTTAACGAACCGCCAAGTTCAGCCCCAATTACATCAGAAGAAGTGTATACCCTACAAAAATAATTAGTAATTATCTTTTGAACAGCAATTGAAATTTCTGCATTTTTCGAAGCAGCTACAATTGCAGTTGGTATCGATTGGGCAAGTTCTTCTGCGTGTGAAGGACCGGCAACACAACAAAAACGCGATTCTTCAATAGAACCAACTTCTTGAATAATCTGGCTGCCACGAAACAAAGTTCCTTTTTCAATTCCTTTCGATAAGTTCACTACAATTGGTGAAGTTATATCGAATGAAAACTCCTCAAAAGTAGAACGTATATACTGTGTGGGAATAGCTAAAAATGTACAATCAGAATCTTGAACATCAGCAAAAGAAGTAGTTACAGAAAGTTCGTTGTGCAATTGAACATTGGGTAAATATGTAGAATTTTGATGGGTATTGAG
>JBDNFX010000097.1:0-1847 GCA_041689575.1 Kapaibacterium sp. (SeqCode) | reverse complement strand
AAGGTGGTTTCATCTTAGATTCAGTAGTTGATTCAACAGGAAAAAATGTTTCGTACAAATCGTTATTATATGCCATTTTATTGCTAACAACTACAGTTTCCTTTTATTACTTTGATCTATCAACGTTACTTTTCTTATGTACATCAACGTTACTTGGCTTATATTTTATATATCGTACAATTCAATTTATTCGAAATAGAAGTAAGGTAGTTGCAAGAAAATTACTCCTAACTTCTTATATATATTTGATGTCGATATTTTTCCTCTTGTTAATTGATAAATTACTTAAATAAAACGGTATACACTTATGTCAGGACTTGTACTCGATCATGAACCAGTAAGTGGGATACCACATGGCAAACTTGCTATGTGGGTGTTTCTTGCTTCTGAGATTATGTTTTTTACCGGATTTTTCGGTTCCTTCATTGTATTACGGAATGCAAATATTGAACTTTTTACTAATTCAGCACAAGCATTGAACAAATGGTTAGCATTGTTGAATACGGTTGTTCTTATTTGTTCATCTTTAACAATGGCATTTTCAGTATTAGCTATTGAAAAAGGTAATAAACGAAATTTTCAATTGTTTATGGCCCTTACTATTCTTTGTTCTTTTACCTTTCTTATAGTAAAGTACATAGAATATACATCTAAGTTTTCTCACCATATTTATCCTTGGACTGACTTGTTCTATTCATACTATTTCTTAACTACTGGCTTCCACGGATTGCACGTAGTTGGAGGTATAATCCCTATGGTCTGGATGCTTATGCGCTCTTTTACTAAAAAAGGTTATCATAATCATTTAAGAGTAGAAGTTTTAGGATTGTATTGGCACTTTGTAGATTTAGTTTGGATTTTCTTATTTCCAGTACTTTATCTTATGTTTCCAACTTCGTATGTTCCACCAATTCATTAATCTTAAGAGATAAAAAATGGCTCATTTGACTGATGCAGAAACTAAAAAAGAATATTTCAAAGTATTCTTTGGCCTTATGGCATTAACAGCCTTAACAGTAATTGCTGCTGTCTTGCACTTTCCAGAAAGTTGGGGCAAAGCTGGCGATACTCTTCATATTGGAATCGGTATCGTAATTGCAATTATTAAAGTATTGATGGTTATGTATATTTTTATGCATTTAAAATTCGACCATCCGTATCTTCGATTTATGGTAATTGTCCCAGTGTTTCTATTTTTAGTATTAACCTTTGCTTTAAATGTTCTTGGTCCGTAATTTAAGTGTTTTATTATGTTTATTATTACTTGCTTCTTGTTCTGAAAAGAAAGTTAGTAGCACTACTGAGTCAAAAAATATTGATTCTGTGATAATCTTGCCAGTGATTAAAACTGTCAATTATTTTAGTGCTAAAACTTCTGAATCGAAAGATTTTTCTACTTCAGATATGAAGGATATTCCTACAGTAGTTTATTTTATGTTTACTACTTGTAAAGGACCTTGTCCAATTATAAATAAACAAACTGAAACGTTGATTTCTGAACTTAATATTCCAGTTCGTTTTGTAGCAATAACTGTCGATCCTGAAACAGATACAGAAAGTAAACTTTTAGAGTACTCAAAAAGTTTTTCATACAAAAAAAATTCATGGTTTTTCATTAGAACAAACCCTGATAGTTTGAGGTCCATAGCCGTAAACAACTTTATGGTTGGAGATATCGAATCTCCAATGGTTCATAGTACCCGTTATATTTTAGTAGATAAAAATGCTAAAATTAGAGGATATTACGATGGGTTAGATTCCAAAGCTGTAGATAAATTAAAAATAAATTTAAAATCAATTGATACAAAATGAATTTAGCTGAATTACCCCTTATAAATGCAATTCTT
>JBDNFX010000096.1:0-4426 GCA_041689575.1 Kapaibacterium sp. (SeqCode) | reverse complement strand
GCTTCTTTGATTTTTTCTAATGCTTCAAACCGCCATTCATTATTAAATGAGCGTAAAGTGCCCATCATTGTTAATTCTTCTGGGAGAATATTCGTTGCAGACCCTGCATGAATAGAAGTAACACTCAAAACACCAGGATACAAAGGATTCCTCATTCTCGAAACTATTGATTGTAGATGCTGAATAAGGGCTGAGGCAGCAACAATAACATCATTACCCCTATGAGGTTGTGCAGCGTGAGCTCCAGTTCCTTTTAAAGTCCAATACAATTCGTCTGCAGATGCTAACATAGGTCCTTCAGTAAAACTTACTGATCCAACTGTTGCATCTGGGTCGACATGTTGACCAAATATTACATCAGGTCTAAATCCTTTTTCAAACAAACCTTCTTTTAACAATATAGAAGCTCCACCGGGAGTACGCTCCTCACCAGGTTGAAATATTATTTTTATCCTACCTTTTAGTGAATCTCTATTTTCAAAAAGAATTTTTGTTGCCCCTAGCAACATAGTTGTATGCATATCATGTCCACAAGCGTGCATAACACCATCGTTTTGCGATTTAAATGGGATAACATTTTCTTCAAAAATTGGGAGTGCGTCAATATCTGCTCGCAAAGCAACACAAGGACCTTCAGTGCCAAATTCTGCAACAACACCAGTTGTTGCTAGTACTGTAAAGTCCAACCCCATTTTCGTTAACTCATTTTGAATCAATTCTGAAGTTTGGAATTCTACATAAGAAAGCTCAGGATTCTGATGAATTTTTCTTCGAACTGATACCAATTCAGGGAAAATTTTCTCAATCTCAATATTTATTTCGTCAGTTGATAACATAAGTTAATTTTAATTCCAAGAAGTTACAAACCAACGTTCATTTCGTTGTATAACTGAAAATTCAATTGGTTCTATATAATTAAAGGTTGCTTTTACTATTGCGGAAGTAGGATTGTTTGAAAATTGAACGTTTTTAATAAACAAATTTTTCCCCTTAGAACGATATAACAATCGCTGAACAGACGACAAATGAGAAAACTTTTCAGCACCATTGAATTGTTTCAAATTCTCATTAGTCATTAAACTTAAAACTGCAGTAGTGTTAAGAGAATCTAATTCTCTTTTAAAGAGCAAGACTACACCCGAAGGAGTCATTTGGTCAATATCAGTTAAAGTAATTACTGTATAAGGTTGACGGAGAACAATTAGTTCACAACCAGAAACAAATATTGAAATTGTAATTGAAAAAATAATCAGAAAAGTATATTTGTATAATTTTTCTAAACGATTCATAAATCCTTATTAAAAAACATAAGTGAGGTAGAAAGCAATTCTTGAAAAACAGAAGGAATCTCTATCATAGGATGAACAACTGAAAACGTATGACCCGTTTGCTTTATTTCTTTATAAAAAACGATTTTACTACTATTTAATTCAGGAAGGATTGAAACTTCTTGTGGTTTAATAACTAAATCTTCAGAACCATGAATAAATAACATTGGTTTCGTAGTTTGTTCTACAGCATTTTTAATAGATAAACGATCTGAATTATTATGAATATCTTCCAGATAAGAATAATTCTGAGATAAAATTTGTCCAGTTCTAGAATTAGGAATATCTAACTTACCATTTTCTTTCCAAAGAAGATTTTGCCTTTGAGTGGTTCTTCCAAATTTACCAACACTTGCCCAATGTACTGATGAAGTAATTTGAGATAGAGAAGCATTTGCTAAAGCTGCAATTCCACCCCCACGAGAATGTCCAAGAAGAAATACTTTTTTATTCCAAGGTATATTCAATATTTCAATTCCAGTATTTACTAACCAGTCTAAAACAAAACCTACTTCATCTAATTCTCTAGATAATGTATTCTTTGAAAATTTGTCATTGTCAAAAAGATCCCCAATAGAATCTGTAACTCCATTAAGTGAAAAATTTAATGTAAAAGTGGCGAAACCATTGTTTCGAAAATAATCGTACGTAAATGGAAAAAAACCCCAATTTTTAAACCCCTTAAATCCGTGAAGTATAATTAAAATTGGTACTTCATTATCAAATCTGGGTTGATAATAATCAATAGTAATAATTTCATTATCAACTGTTGGAAAAGAAAGCAATTGAGATTTCATAAATTTTTATGATATTTTGTCGTATTAAATCAAGAAAAAATCGTATATTAAACCTACGTACCAAAATTATAATACGTATAAACAACGATTAACGTAACAGAGCAATTTTACATATAAATGGAAGAAAAACTACGTAGCATAATTGAACGCTACAAAAAATTGTCCGAACAAATGACTAATCCAGAAGTTTCAAATGATTATAAATTATACCGTGATTTATCTCGAGAAGTAAAACAGTTAACTCCATTAGTAACAATTTCTGAACAATATATAACAGTATTACAAGAATCTGAAAACAACAAAGAACTATTGACAGATCCGTCTGTAGATAGTGAAATGAAGGCTCTTTTATATGAAGACATTAATTCTCTAGAAGAGCAACGAGAAGTTTTAGAAGAAAATTTGAAAATACTACTTATTCCACGAGACCCTAACGATGTAAAAAACTGTATCGTTGAAATTAGAGCTGGAACGGGTGGAGATGAAGCTGGTATTTTTTGTGGTGATTTATACGAGATGTATAAACGGTTTGCAGAAATAAAAGGCTGGAATTTAGAAATTATTGATTTTGCAGAAAGTGAAAAAGGCGGATTCAAGGAAATTTCTTTTTCTCTTGCAGGTGAAGATATCTATGGAACTCTAAAATTTGAAAGTGGAGCACATAGAGTACAACGAGTACCAGACACTGAAGCTTCTGGAAGAACACACACTTCTGCAGCAACAGTTGCCGTGCTGCCAGAAGCAGAAGAAGTGGATGTAGAAATTAATGATGGTGATATCCGTGTGGATATTTATCGTGCTGGTGGAAAAGGTGGACAAAACGTAAATAAAGTTGAAACAGCTGTTCGTTTAGTTCATATTCCTACCGGGATTGTAGTTCAATGTCAAGAAGAACGATCCCAATTAAAGAATAAAAATAAGGCGATGAAAGTACTTTTAGCAAGAATTTATGAATTAGAATTAGAAAAACAGCAATCAGAAATAGCTTCGGCACGAAAATCGATGGTAAAAAGTGGAGACCGTTCAGAAAAAATTAGAACCTATAATTATCCTCAAAACCGAGTTACTGATCATCGGTTAGAAGGAGAAGCAAAAAACTATCCTTTGCGTGAGATTATGAATGGTGAAATTACCGGTTTGATTGATCAATTGCACATTGCCGAACAAGCACAATTATTGCAAGAAGGAATTTCGTAAATGGCTGTGAAATCGCCTATATTGATACATACAGAACAATTTGTTCTATCACTCTTTGCTTCAAAGTTAAGCATGGAGTTTAAATTTCATACTGTAGGACATACAGAAGAGATTGTCAACAGTTGTAAATTTATAGGCGAATCTATTGGAATTTCTGAAGATGAAATGGAACTGTTACTTGTTGCAGCGTGGTTTCATGATGTAGGGTATACAGAAACCTATGTAGGTCACGAAGAAATCAGCTGTTTAAGAGTTGAAGAATTTTTAAATTCTCATCAGTATCCTACTGGTAGAATAAAACTAATTCAAGGAATAATTATGGCTACTAAAATGCCACAAAATCCAGCTAGTACTCTTGAAAAAATAATTGCAGATTCAGATTTATTTAATCTTGGAACAGAAGGATTCTTTGTACGGAATGATCAAATACGTGAAGAATTGTTTCTTCGATTAGGAAGATCTTTTACTGACGAAGAATGGACAAAAAGTAGTTTGGTTTTACTTGAAAAACAACGATATTGGATTCCATTTGTTGAAGAAACCATTCGACCACAGTTAAATCAAAACATTTACCAAATCAAAAAAATATTGGGTACGTAACTTTTTACGAATTTCTATATATATTCGATGAAATATCTCTATATTCTTCGACATGCAAAAACCTCTTGGGACAGTGTAACTGACTTTACTCGTCAACTCGATACTCGAGGTAAAACACAAGCTAAACAGTTAGGAAAATATCTTAAACAACGAGATATTCAATTCGATGCTATTTATTCTAGTTCTGCTACAAGAGCTATTCTAACGACTCAAATAGTAGCAGAAGAAATTGAATACAAAGAAACTCACATTGAAGAACATTTAGCACTATACGAAGCGAAAGTTATAGATTTGTTAAATTTTGTTCAAGCATTACCTACTTCAAAAAACACTGTTCTCATAGTTGGACACAATAACACTGTTTCCAATTTTTGCAATTATATTTTAAAAGAACCAATCGGTGACATTCCTACCTGTGGTTTAGTCGCTATTCGATTTTCTGTAACTACTTGGGCAGAAGTTGACAAACAGATTGGAGAATTACTTCAATATAAGAAACCAGAT
>JBDNFX010000095.1:0-2280 GCA_041689575.1 Kapaibacterium sp. (SeqCode) | reverse complement strand
TAGAGGATTGGAAAAATCGATACGTTTGTTCAAAAAATATTTCTGAATCAATTTTAGGCACGTCATTTGTATTAGTAAAAGTGATGCTTTTAAACTTTTACGAATAATTTGATGAATAGTTTCGTAAGTAGTATAGTACTTGATTCATTAAAAGTTTAACTATTTCTTGTATTCTCTAGTATAATGTTTGCTTAGAAACTTAGTACGGAAGTAATACTTTTTAGGTTTTGAATAATCGACTCTAAAACCTTGTAAGTTTAAGATTGTTGGATTTGTTTCTACAAATTTTTCAGGAATATATTCACCTCTTATTCCACCTTCCCAATTAATTACATCTGGTTTATTTTCAATAAATTGAATATTAATATTATCAGCGATATTCTTTGCACAACCATCTGGGAGTTCGTCAGTATAAGAGTAATATAAGCTTTGAGCATTACCATCAGAATAAACTGAATGTAGAGAATCACTTTTAAATACTATTGAAATAGAATCTCCCTTTACTTGATCAATTCTATCAATATATTCAATGTTACTTTTTGAAAGTAAAAATGAGTTTCGAAAGGACTTAATCAATTCTAATTCATTTGAATGAGTGGTAGTGACAATTGAATCTCCTGTTAACTGTGTTGAATCATACCATATAATTGGGCGACCAATAAATTTGGAAAGTAAAGTATCATTCAAATGAAAAGATATAATCTTCAAAGAATCAGAAATAGAAAAAAAAGTTGAACGAATTGCACTTGCATTACCTTTGGCTATTACTTCATCTGTTTCATTATACCTATTTCCAAACAAAGTATCTCCTGTAACAAATAAAGTATCAATATTTCCTTTAGAATCTTTGGTTGTGTCAATATACATAGCATTTGGATACCCCATAACTATTGACGATTGTTCTGAAATAGAATAAAATATACTATCACCTTCTAACAAGGATTTTGAATATTTTGCTCCTAACAAAACTTGTCCAAAAGCTGAGGATTTTTTATCAACAGGATTATAATACAATGAATCTGAATAAAGAACTACAGAGTCTGTTTCAAAAACAACATTTCCAATGGCAATTGAAATTTTTGATTTCCTATTATACATTGCAATGTTAGATTCTATAAGTGCTTTTGGGTCAATAATTTTAACAGAATTTTTAAAAAATGCAGAATACGATTGAGTAGAATATTCTCCGTACAAAGCAGTCAAAACACTGTTTTTATCGTTTAATCTAATACCATTTGGAGCAACAGCAATTCCAGAATTTCCGTAATATTCAACATAGGGAGCATTTATTTGTCCATTCCCTTGAATAATAACCACATTCCCTTTTAAAATAACTGTATTTAATTCACTATTTTGTATAGCTTCATCGCAAGTAACTTGTACATTCCCTTGAGAAAGTGAAACTTTACCTAATAGATAAGTGAGAGGACCAGTAGAAGTTTGTTTTCCAACCAAAGAATCTGCGTGAATAAGTATTATAGGAGTTGAGGGTCCTGCTTTAGAAGTAGGATTGTTTAGAAACAATTGAGAATACAAGGAGTGTTGAACAATTAAAAACAACACAAAACAAAGTACCTTACCCAAGAAATTTATTCCGTTCTTTCTTAATCTCAGTTATTAAATATTCTAACTTTTTGTTGTTTCTTTTTTCAGCTAAGGGTAAAAATTGTTCTGTAGTTTTTTGAATGTAAATTAAAGGATTACGTTTTAAATTAAATTCTAAACATCGAAAGTTATCTAATCGAGCAGCGATTTTTATTATTAACACATCATCGTGTGCTTGTTCTAATAAAAACAAGTGTTCTAAATCTACAATTTCAGGATTAAGTTTATAAGACGATAAATCCTTTGTGAGAATTTCAACATATTCTGCAACCTTTGTTCCAAAATTGTATTCAATCACTCCAAAAGTCAATACATCGGAATCTTCTAATACATCGTGTAAAAGTGCAGCACAAAGCACCGTTTCATCAGTAATATAGAGTTCTTCAATCAAAATTTTACAAACGCGAGTACAATGATGAAAATACTGAGTTCCATCGTTTCTCATTTGAAATTGGTGAACATTCGAAGATAACTCATACGCATTTACAATTTTTAATATAGAAATTGGATCCAGCTTTTCTATCAATTTTTCTCGAATTTCTTCTAATGTGTAAAATGATTTATGATACTGCATAATTTAAAAATCTAATTGTATTGTTGCTAATTCTTTAGCACTTTGTATTGAGGAAGCTGTAATGTTTTCACCACTAAGTAATCTTGCTACTTCGGTATACG
>JBDNFX010000094.1:0-15361 GCA_041689575.1 Kapaibacterium sp. (SeqCode) | reverse complement strand
GTGCTGTTGCTTATAGTGAATTAGTACGTACATACCCAAATAGCGTTGGAGAAATGACTTTTTTATCGGAATTGTACCATCCTTGTATTGGTTTTGGTGCTGGTTTTTTAACATCACTCTTTGGTTTTTCAGCTCCAATTGCATTATCGGCCTTAGCTTTTGGAAAATATTTACTACCAGCTATATTCCCACCTGAATTCTTGCAATGGTATGTAGTTCTAATTGTTGCATCTGCCCTTGTCATTACGAATAGTATTGTTCATTCAATTTCATTGCAATTTGGCTCAAGGGTTTTATCTGTAGCAACTTTTTTTAAAATGATATTGATTTTAGGGGTTTGTTTTGGTTTGTTATTCCATTATCAACCAGAATTCTTGATGTCGAAAGTACCCTTTTTAGAATCAACTTTTACTGCATCTTTTGGAGTGGGTTTAATCTATGTTAAGTATGCATATTCCGGTTGGAATGCTGCTGTTTATGTATCCGAAGAAACGAATCAACCTTCTAAAACTGTTCCAAAAGCCTTGCTCATTGGGACTGCAATTGTAACAACGTTTTATGTGTTGTTTAATGCGTCAATGGTATTTTCTGTGCCTCGAGAATTACTTATGAATAAAGTAAATGTTGCATACATTGCCGTTGAATATGTGTTTGGAACATCTGGTGGTATTTTTGTAGCTTGTTTAATTAGTTTTGGACTGATTTCTTCTGTAAGTTCTATGGTGATGGTATCGCCGAGGATATTACGTAGAACAACTTCCTTGATTCCAATGTTATCGAAGTTACAAACAAAAGAAGGATTAGTTCCAAAGAAGGAAATTTGGTTTACAGCACTTATTTCTATTTTGTTAATTTGGACTGGATCCTTTGAATCAATTCTTTTATATATGGGAATTGTAATTCAGTTGTTTTCTCTGCTATGTATAGGGGGAGTATTCATACTCTATTTTCGTTCTAACAAAGTATCCTCAATTCCGCTGTTTCCAATCCCTCCATTAATATATATGGCAATTGCATTATTTACTTTCTATTCATTAATTGAATCAAAACCATTTGAGATTTTGGTAAGTTTTGGGATTGCAATTGTAAGTTTTTCACTTTATTTTTTTGTAAAGAAGAAAGTAAAATATGTATAGAAAATTACCCTTTTTCTTCTGCATCGTAATTGTAGTTCTTTTCATTGGATGTTCAAAATATAATTCTGAAAAAGAAACGCTTCCATTACAAGAAGAAACTGTTTCTCCAAGAATCGAAACTCTCCCTGAACACGATAAACAGTTAACAACTTTAGCAAAAGTATTGGCTGGAATGCCTGTTCAAAACGATGCACGTTTTACAAAAGTAACTTCAAAAAAGACGTGGTTTTTGTACAAGACTATTTTTGGAAATATTTGGGACGATTTTATTGAAAGCAGATCAACTCCAATGAATGAATGGTCTAAGAAGAATTTAAAAGATGTTCATAAAACATCGAAAACTGTTTTTTATCCTTTTGGTGGGCCAGATTTCGCTTTAGCATATTCTATTTTCCCAAATGCAAACAGGTATATATTAATGGGATTAGAACCTGTAGGAATTGTTCCTAATGTTGCATTACTTTCCGATACCACTTTTAAATCTTTTAGTAAGAATATGATCAATAGTATGAAAACTTATTGTTCATTTGGTTTCTTTATTACCAAAGAAATGCAACAAGATTTAAGTATTAGAAGTGTGAATGGTGTACTGCCCATAATTATGATTATGATGGCAAGAGAAGAAATTTTGCTTCATAATATTACACCTATTTATCTTGATTCTAATGCAAACAAAATTAAAAGAAGTAATTCAACAAAAGGAATAAATTCAACTGAACATAATGGAATTGAAGGAATCGAAATTCAATTTTCAAAAAAGGGGAAAAAGAAAATTGATGTTTGTTATTACTTTAAAACTGACTTATCAAATGCTTCTCCCACAGCTATAAAAACGATAGAATCATTTTTACATAAAACTGATGACAGTGTTGTTACTTTTTTAAAGGCTGCTTCGTATTTAATGCACAATACAGTTTTTTCAAAAATTCAAGATATGATTCTTCAAAACAGTACAACAATTTTACAAGACGATAGTGGAATTCCTATAAAGGCTATGGATACTACAATTTGGGATATTGAATTGTATGGTGTATACACGAAACCAATTGGTGTTTTTAAGCATCAATATCAACAACAAATGTTCAAACAATATGCTTTGTTCTCCAAAGGTCAATTTATGTTTGGGTATGGTTACAAACACACACCGGGAAGTTCTAATATACAAGTGTTTCAAAAAAGAGAAAAACAGTAAAGTCTAATCCATAAAAAGATAGGGTCGCCACAAAGTTTCCACAACACTATGCAAGGTTTTTAAATACATAATGTAATGTGGTTTTTTAGGGACAGAAAGCAAGGTCATACCAGCTTCTTTTGGAGTTTTATTTCCTTTTTTGTTATTGCACTGAACACAAGCGGACACTAAATTATCCCACGTATCTAATCCTCCACGAGATTTAGGTAGAATATGATCAATGGTTAAAGGTGTTTCCGATTTTGAACAATATTGACATTTGTAACTATCTCTGCGTTGCAAATTTTTACGAGACAACTCAATTGAAGAATGTCTCAATGAAATGTAGCGGTACAATTTAATTACACTAGGGAAGGGTACAGAACTTGAGATAGATCTAAGAATCTTATTGGAATGGTGTTCCACTATTTCAGCTTTATCCATTATCAACAAGAGAATAGCTTTTTTCACGTTACAAACACTCAATGGTTCATAACTTTGATTGAGTACTAATACAGGGGCATTCATCGTCGTGCGAATATGTTTTCGCAGCGTAACTGGAGTTGATTCTTTTTCAATCCTGGTTGTTCGAATACTGAAAGTACACCTCCCTTACTAAGAATTAATTTCAATTATAAGAAAAAAACTTACCTACAACAACGAGGCAACTTTATCGTTAGTGTTCAAAATATTCCTAACAATGACAAATCAAAATATTACTTTATAATGACGAACCGTAAACCAGCTGTACTCGCTTTAGAAAATGGTGACATTTACCATGGTTTTGCTTTTGGTGATACTACTATAGAAACTTCTGGAGAAGTAGTCTTTAACACTGCTATGGCAGGATATCAAGAAGTAATAACCGACCCAAGCTATAAAGGTCAAATAGTAGTTTTTACATATCCATTGATAGGAAACTACGGAATTAATGAAGAAGATGGAGAATCTTCCAATATTCATATTGAAGGAATAATAGTAAAAGAGTACTCTAAAAGTTATTCAAACTGGAGAGCCGTCCAATCATTAGAAGATTATTTACTTGCAAATAAAAAAATAGGTATTGAAGGAATCGACACTAGAAAATTAGTTCGATCTGTTCGTTCTGCCGGTACGTTACGAGGTGTCATTAGTACTCAGTGTAGTGATATTGAAAAACTAATTACTAAAGCTCTACAACTTCCATCAATGCAAGGACAAAGTTTAAGCAAAGAAGTTGCAAGAACTTCAATTGAACAGCATTCGCCAAAAGGGGAAGTTTTATTTAAAGTAGCATTACTTGATTTTGGTTTAAAAAATGCAATTTTAGAAAATTTACTTTTGAGAAATTGTGAAGTTCTTATTGTACCGGGTTCAGTAACGTTTGAAGAATTATCGAAACTACCCATTGACGGCATTTTCCTTTCCAATGGACCTGGCGATCCTTCTGCAATGACAACTGAAATTCTGTTAATTCAAAAAATTATTGAATCTATGAATATTCCAATATATGGAATTTGTTTAGGACACCAATTGCTCGGGTTAGCTTTTGGTGCAACTACCTATAAGCTGAAATACGGACATCGTGGTGTCAATCATCCGATTAAAAATCTTATAAATCAGACAATTGAAATTACATCACAAAATCATGGATTTGCAGTAAACTCAGAAACATTGCCAAGTTATGTAATAACAACGCATATTAACTTGAACGATGGCACATTGGCAGGTCTGAAACATACTACAAAACAAATTGCTTCTGTTCAATATCATCCTGAATCATCTCCGGGACCACATGATTCTTGGTATTTCTTTGACCAATTCCTCGAAGAACTACAGAAAAACAAAGAAAATTCGTAAAAAAAATTGCAAATCTATTGCAGTTTTAAAAAAAAGTAGTATATTTGCAATCGCTTTTGAAAAGAAGGAAGTTGGGCAGATGGCCGAGTGGTTAAAGGCGACAGACTGTAAATCTGTTCTCTTCGGAGTACGGAGGTTCAAATCCTCCTCTGCCCACAGGAACTGCGGGAGTAACTCAATGGTAGAGTCACAGCCTTCCAAGCTGTTGGTTGCGAGTTCGAGTCTCGTCTCCCGCTCTCAATCTGTGTTCGCTGGTGTAGCTCAGTTGGTAGAGCACTTCCTTGGTAAGGAAGAGGTCTCCGGTTCAAGTCCGGTCATCAGCTCTAGAGATGAAACTATACGGACATAGTTCAATTGGTAGAATAGCGGTCTCCAAAACCGTTGGTTGTGGGTTCGAGTCCTACTGTCCGTGCCAATAAAATGTTTTAGTAGCTTCGTGTTGAAGCTCTTTTTATTTACAAAGGATACTATGGTAACGAGTATAAAAGAGTTCAGTAACGACGTGGTCAAAGAAATGAAAAAAGTTTCCTGGCCAAACAAAGAACAGTTGAAAGAATCCACAATTGTTGTTGTAGTAACTTGTGCGGTCATCTCTGTTTTTGTATGGTTTATTGATACTGGTATGACCTTTATCATTAAAACAATTTTCTAATTTTTCTTTCCTTAAATTTTTTTCTGGATTTGAAAATTACCACCGTTAAACTGAAAAACAATGCAAAATGTTATAACAACTATACCCGAACATAAAGAATTCAAATGGTATGCTATTCGTACGTATACCTCTCACGAAAACCGGGTGAAACTTGCAATTGAATTCGAAAAAAAGAGATTAGGGTACGAAGATCAAATTGGAGAAGTCATTGTTCCTGAAGAAACAGTTTTTGAGGTAAAAAACGGTAAACGTAAAACTAAAATCAAAAATTTTCTTCCTGGGTACATTATGGTTTTTATGGCTTTGAATAAAAAAATCTATGAAATTATAACGAATATTCCTTCTGTTGTAAATTTCGTTGGTACAAGAAGTGGACCTGTTAGTTTGCAACAAGACGAAGTAGATCGTATTCGTGGACGAGCAGAAGAACGAAAGGATATCGTAACTATAGAAAATTCATTTTCTGTTGGCGATCCTGTAAAAGTTATTGATGGACCTTTCTCAACTTTTTCTGGAATTGTGAAAGAAGTCAATAACGAAAAACAAAAATTAAAAGTAGAAGTCGGAATTCTAGGTCGTAAAACACCAGTTGAGCTAGACTATACTCAAGTAGAAATAGAAAATCACTAAGCCAAAATGGCATTGTATACTAACTAATAAAAAGTTGTTATGGCAAAAAAAGTAATGGGTGCGTTTAAAGTTCAGCTCCAAGCTGGAGCAGCTACTATGGCTCCTCCGGTAGGACCTGCATTTGGACAGCGTGCTTTGAATGGTATGGAATTTGTAAAACAGTTCAATGCAAGAACTGCAAAACAATCTGGCACAATCCTTCCTGTTGTCGTTACATTTTATTCAGACAAATCGTTTACGTTTGTTGTTAAATCACCACCTGCAGCCGTATTATTGGCTAAGGCGGCTGGTTTATCAAAAGGGTCCGCAGCTCCGAATAAAATTAAAGTCGGCAAGGTAACACGTTCTCAACTTCTTGAAATCGTGAAAATCAAAATGGAAGATTTAAATGCTGATACAGAAGAAAGTGCTATCTCAATGATAGCCGGAACTGCACGTTCGATGGGCTTAATTGTTGAATTAAACGCGTAATTTTAACTAATTTCAAAACTAAGTGCGAGACTTACAGTTTGTAAGTCGTTTGAAGCACAGGAGAATCTCATGGCTAAAGTAGCTAAAAGGCTTGTTGCTATTCGTAAAAAATACGATTTTACAATAGAGCGAGCACTTAAAGAAGCAGTCTCTATAATTAAAGATTGTGCCTCAGCAAAATTCGATGAATCTTTTGACATTGCTGTCAGATTAGGAGTCGATCCTCGTAAAACAGACCAAATTGTCCGTGGATCTGTTTCACTACCTCATGGAACTGGGAAATCAGTTCGAGTTCTCGTACTTGCAAAAACTCCAAAAGACACTGAAGCATTAAATGCAGGTGCCGATTATGCAGGTTTAGAAGAATACACCGAAAAAATCAAAAATGGTTGGTTAGAATTCGATGTTGTTGTTGCTACACCAGATGTAATGGGAGAAGTAGGGAAATTAGCTAGAATTTTAGGACCTCGTGGTTTAATGCCAAATCCTAAAAGTGGTACCGTTACTTTGGATATTGCTAAAGCAGTTCAAGAAGTAAAAGCAGGTAAAATTGAATATAGAGTTGACAAATCAGGTATTGTGCACGGATCTATTGGGAAATGTTCATTCTCACCAGAAAAAATAGCTGAAAATGCAACAGCATTTTTCTCTTCAGTTTTACGTTCAAAACCATCTGGTGCTAAAGGAAAATATGTTAAAACTATTTACTTTAGTTCAACAATGGGACCTGGAGTGCCTGTTAACGAACAATCGTTCCAATCTTCAGATAAATAACTAACGCTATTACGCTATTTGGTATTGATAGAAGAACAAGCGGCTTCTAACGTATGAAAATCATGTGTTCGCTTTGAAAATATCATCACTAAAAAAAATATATAAATATGACAACGAAAGAACAAAAACAGCAAGTCGTTGCCGAATTGGTTGAAAAGATTAAACGTTCATCTGGTGTTTATTTCATTGATTTTACTGGAATGAACGCAGCGTATACATTATCGACTAGACGATTGTTAAAAAGCAAAGGAATTGAATTTCGTGTTGCAAAAAACACAGTAATTCTTCTTGCGTTAGCAGAAGTCGGTGGATATGAACATATAACACGTGATATCCTTTTTGGACAAACAATGTTATGGTTCGGTATTAACGATGGCGTAGGTCCTGCAAAAGTGTTGAAAGAAATAACTGAAAAAAGTGAAATTCCTAAACTAAAAGCAGCCTACGTAGAAGGTGAATACTTTGATGCAACTCAATTAAAGGCATTAGCATCATTGCCAACACGCGAAGAACTGATTTCTGGAATAATTGGTAGCATTGATGCTCCAATATCTGGAATCGTTGGTACTATCAACGCAGTATTACGTGATGTAGCAAACATAGTAGAAGAAGTTGCAAAAAAACAAAATGCAGCGTAACCGTCCTGTAAAAAAAATTATTTAGAAAACTTATATTAAAACTTGGGAGATATCCAATGTCTGCAAACGTAGAACAATTAGTTGAAAAAATTAGTGCTTTGACACTAGTAGAAGCTTCAGAATTAAAAAAAGCTTTAGAAGAAAAATTTGGCGTAACTGCTGCCGCTCCAGCGGCTGCTGCCGCTGCTCCGGCTGCTGCTGCAGCTGAAGAACAAACAGAATTTGATGTAGAATTAACAAGTGTTGAAGATGCTGGTAAGAAAATTGCCGTTATAAAAGCAATTCGTGAAGTAACTGGTTTAGGATTAAAAGAAGCTAAAGATTTAGTTGAAGCTGCTCCTAAAGTTGTTAAAGAAGCGGCAACAAAAGAAGATGCTCAAAACATCAAAAAGAAATTAGAAGAAGCTGGTGCTAAAATTACTTTAAAGTAATTATCCCGAAGTTTCTATCAAATCCACTCCCGACTCTTTCTAAAAGTCGGGAGTATTTTACTTTACATTCTACAATAAAAAATATTGTTGTTCGTAACGTTATACTCGTTCCAGCGCTGTTTTTGCAGTAAAAAACTACTAAATTACACTGAAGTGTTTGCGAAAAAACCCCATAAACCATATGCTAAATAATCAATTTCAAAGAAAACATCGTTTAAACGCGGGTATTCTTTGTAGGGTTATTTCTTGTGTTTTTTTGGAGATTTTATAGTACTTGCGTACAGTGAAACTTCAACAAACTTTGCTTTTATAAGTAAGGAGTTGCTTTAAATGAAATCCAATAAAGTCCAAAGTTCAATAAACGAAAACGAATTAATTCGTATACGAGAAAGAATTTTCTTTGGTAAAAATGAAAACGAGAATATTTACCCCGATCTATTGAACGTTCAATTAGATTCGTATGTAGATTTCCTTCAAGAAAATGTACCTTCTACGGAACGTAAAAAAATAGGTTTACAATCTGCATTTATTCAAAATTTCCCAATTGAAGATCAAAGTGGGAAAATGCAACTTGAATTTGTAGAATATCACCTTGAGCAACCAAAATATACAGAACGCGAATGTCGTGAGCGTGAGTTAACGTTTGCAAAACCTTTGAAAGCGAAACTTCGTTTGATAAGTAAACAAGATTCTGCTTCTGGTAATTTTGGTGAAGTTACTGAACAAGATGTCTACTTAGGCAATCTTCCTTGTATGACTAATCGTGGTACCTTCATTATCAATGGTGCTGAGCGTGTGGTTGTTTCTCAACTTCACCGTTCTCCAGGAGTTTTCTTTGACGATGCAATTCACCCTAATGGTACGAGAATATTTTCTGCTCGTATTATTCCTTTTAGAGGTTCTTGGGTTGAGTTTACTACCGATATTAACGATGTAATGTTTGCCTATATTGATAGAAAAAAGAAATTTCCTGTTACTACACTACTACGAGCTTTAGGGTATTCTTCTAATGAAGATATCTTAGACTTGTTCTCTTTAGCTACTTTTATACCTCAAGACCAGTTAAATGAACAATATTATGGTCGACGTATTGCTTCTGATGTTGTAGATCACGAAACTGGTGAAATCATTGTTTCTCGTGAAACTCGTTTTGAAGAAGAAATATGGGAGCAATTAAAAGCGGCTACTATTAAAGGAATTAAATTATATAATTATATAGCAGATACCGAAGAGCCAGTTATTGTTAAAACATTAGCAAAGGATACTTCAACTTCTGCAGAAGCTGCATTAGAAGCAATTTATCGTCAATTACGTTCTTCAGATCCACCGGATATTGAAGCTGCTCGTGGTTTGATTGACAAATTATTCTTTAATGCAAAACGATACGATCTCGGAACTGTTGGTCGTTTTAGAATTAACGAAAAATTAGGCTTAGATGTTTCTTTAGAAGAAACTACATTGCGAGTTGACGATATAATTTCAATTATAAATTACTTAATTGAACTACATGCTGGTAAAGCTACAGTAGATGATATTGATCACTTGGGTAACAGACGTGTACGGACAGTCGGCGAGCAATTAACAGCTCAATTTAACGTAGGTCTTGCCAGAATGGGTAGAACTATTAAAGAACGGTTGTCTATCCCTGATAGCGAAAGTCTTAACCCCGTTGAATTAGTAAATGCTCGTACAATTACTTCGGTAATTAATCAATTCTTTGGAACAAATCAATTGTCTCAATTTATGGATCAAACTAATCCATTAGCAGAACTAACCAATAAACGAAGAACTTCAGCCTTAGGACCCGGTGGTCTTTCGCGTGAACGTGCTGGTTTTGAAGTTCGTGATGTTCATTATACTCATTATGGAAGACTATGTCCAATTGAAACTCCCGAAGGTCCAAACATTGGGTTGATATCTTCTTTGGCAATTCATTCAAGAATTAATGAATTTGGATTTATTGAAACTCCGTATAGAAAAGTTCTTAAAGGAAAAGTACAAGAAGAAATTGAATATATCCCAGCCGAACGTGAAGAAGGTAAGATTATCGCACCTGCTTCTACACCTGTTGATGATAAAGGGAAAATACTTGGCGAAAGAGTTAAAGCTCGTCAGTCAGGTGATTACATTGTTGTTGCTCCACAAGAAATAGAATATATTGATGTTTCTACAGACCAAATTACGAGTGCTGCCGCTGCCTTGATTCCATTTTTGGAGCATGATGATGCGAATCGTGCTTTGATGGGGTCAAATATGCAACGTCAAGCTGTACCATTGTTAAGACCTGACGCTCCACGAGTTGGAACTGGTATGGAAGCACGTATTGCTCGTGATTCTAGAGCAGTTTTACTTGCTGAAGGCGATGGAATTGTAGAATATGTATCGGCTGAAAAAATCATTATTCGTTATTTTGGTTCAGAAACTGACGATGAACAACTAACTACATTTGACAGCGATTTAATAAAAACATACGATCTTTTAAAGTTTTTCCGAACTAACCAAGATACTTCTATTAACCAACGTCCAATTGTTCGCAATGGTCAAGTTGTTAAGAAAAATATGCCAATTGCAGATAACTCTTCAACTGATAAAGGAGAACTTGCCTTAGGAAGAAATGTACTTGTTGCATTTATGCCTTGGAGAGGTTATAACTTTGAAGATGCGATTATTATTTCTGAAAAATTAATTGCAGAAGATATCTTTACTTCTATTCATATCGAAGAATTCACACTTCAAGTACGTGATACAAAACGTGGTGAAGAAGAATTTACTCGTGAAATTCCAAATGTAAGTGAAGAAGCTACAAAAGAATTAGATGAATCAGGAATTGTTCGTTTAGGTGCTAAAGTTCGTGAAGGTGATATTCTTATTGGTAAAATTACTCCTAAAGGTGAAACAGATCCAACTCCAGAAGAAAAACTTTTACGTGCTATTTTCGGTGATAAAGCCGGAGATGTTAAAGATGTTTCATTAAAAGCGACACCCGGCTTAAAAGGTGTTGTTATTAACACAAAACTATTCACTCGTAGAGTTTCTCTTCAAGAAACTGACAACAAACGTGAAGAAAAGAAACGTCAAGATGCATTAGTTAAAGCCGAACAAGTAGATAAATCAGCTTTAGAAAATGAATGTCTAGGTAAGTTATCAGTAATACTTGGTGAACAAGTCTCAATGGGAGTTCGTTTGCAAGGAGTTAAAACTCCTGTCATTCGTTCTGGTGTTGTAATTACTGTTGAATCTATTCAAGAAATTTTCAATTCTGAAGCCTTAAAATTAGATAAGTTAGATTTAACGACACCTTTAGTAAAAGACGAAAAATCCAACGAATTAGCAATGAAATTATTAGTCAATTTCTTAGCAAAATACAAACAAATTACTGACGACTATAAAATCAAATCTAAAATGCCTCCAGGGGATGAATTACAACCTGGCATTTTACAAATGGCTAAAGTGTATATTGCGAAAAAACGTAAGTTACAAGTTGGTGATAAAATGGCTGGTCGTCATGGAAACAAGGGTATTGTCTCTAAAATAGTACCAATCGAAGATATGCCATTCTTGCCAGATGGAACTCCAATGGATATAATTTTAAATCCACTTGGTGTACCATCACGTATGAATTTAGGCCAGTTGTATGAAACTGCTTTAGGTTGGGCTGCAAAAAAGATTGATAAATACTTTGCATCACCAATTTTCAAAGGTGCATCTTGGGATACTGTTGGAGATTATTTAGAACAAGCTGGTTTACCTCGTACAGGACGTATACGTCTTCGCGATGGTCGTTCAGGAGAATTGTTCGATAATGAAGTTACCGTTGGTGTTATTTATATGTTAAAACTTTCTCACTTGGTGGAAGATAAGATTCACGCTAGGTCAATCGGGCCATACTCACTCATTACTCAGCAACCTCTTGGTGGTAAAGCACAATTTGGTGGTCAGCGTTTAGGTGAGATGGAAGTTTGGGCATTGGAAGCATACGGTGCGGCACATACTCTTCAAGAAATGATTACTGTTAAATCAGATGATGTTCAAGGACGTGCTCGAATGTATGAGGCAATTGTTAAAGGTGATAATATGCCTAATCCTAATATTCCTGAATCTTTTAACGTATTAGTACGAGAACTACAAGGTCTCTGTCTAGATGTCAAAATTGATTAAATTGAATCATAGCAAGAGAACGATTTAAATTGTTCTCTTGCTTATGTACTTTTTACAATTGATATCAAATGTCGAAAAAAATAAACTAAATTTCATTTACTCTTGAACCTCCGGAGGCACAATGCAGTCACTTTTGATTCCCAAAAGCGGGTTTTCAAAAATAACAATTAAACTAGCTTCACCAGATGACATCTTAAATAGATCTCATGGGGAAGTTACGAAGCCGGAAACTATAAATTATCGTTCGTTTAGACCTGAAAAAGATGGTTTATTCTGCGAAAAAATCTTCGGTCCAATCCGTGATTGGGAATGCGCTTGTGGAAAATATAAGCGTATTCGTTACAAAGGAATTGTATGCGATCGTTGCGGTGTAGAAGTTACACAAAAATCAGTACGAAGAGAAAGAATGGGGCATATTATGCTTGCTGTTCCTGTTGTTCATATTTGGTTTTTACGTTCTCTACCGAGCAAAATCAGTAATATTTTAGGTATACCTACAAAGGATGCTGAAAAAATTGTGTACTATGAATCCTATGTTGTTATTCAGCCTGGTCCTACAAAAACAAATAAATTTGATTTAATTTCTGAAGATGAATATATTCAGATTGAACAAAATTTACCAACAGATCATCATCTTTTAGAAGATGAAGATCCGCGTAAATTTATTGCTCTAATTGGTGCAGAAGCTATCAAAGAAATGCTTCGTAGAATTGATCCTGATGAAGAATATCTTCGAATTAAAGAACAGTACAGAATTGAAACTTCTCAACAGAAAAAACAAGATGCTTTAAAACGTTTACGCGTTTTGGATGCATTCCGTCATAGTGAAAATGAGAAAAAGAACCTACCTGAATGGATGGTCTTAGATGTTGTTCCGGTTATTCCTCCCGATTTACGTCCTTTAGTTCCTTTAGAAGGTGGACGTTTTGCAACTTCAGATTTAAATGATTTGTATCGTCGTGTTATTATTCGTAATAACCGATTGAAAAGATTAATTGATATCAAAGCTCCTGAAGTAATTCTTCGTAACGAAAAAAGAATGTTACAAGAATCAGTTGATGCTTTGTTTGACAATTCAAGACGTGCTGTACGTTCGGAATCACAACGTGCCTTAAAATCACTTGCAGATACCCTCAAAGGTAAAACAGGTCGTTTCCGTCAAAACTTATTAGGAAAACGTGTTGATTATTCTGGTCGTTCGGTAATTGTCGTTGGACCAGAATTAAAAATACATGAATGCGGTTTACCAAAAAATATGGCTGTTGAGTTATTCAAACCGTTCATTATCAGAAAACTGATTGAACGAGGCCATGTTAAAACGGTAAAAAGTGCTAAAAAAATGGTAGAACGTAAAACTGATGAAGTTTGGGACATACTCGAAAGAGTAATTGACGGACACCCAGTATTACTGAACCGTGCTCCAACACTTCACAGACTCGGGATTCAAGCGTTCCAACCAAAACTTGTTGAAGGTAAAGCAATTCAACTTCATCCTTTAGTTTGTACAGCGTTTAACGCCGATTTCGATGGTGATCAAATGGCGGTACACGTACCTTTGAGTCACGAAGCTCAATTAGAAGCATTGCTTTTAATGTTGGCTTCTCATAATATTATGCATACACAAAATGGTGAACCAATAACCGTACCCTCTCAGGATATGGTCTTGGGTGCATACTATATGACAAAATCGAAACCAGGTGCAAAAGGTGAAGGTAAGAAATTTTCTAACGCAGAAGAAGTAATCATTGCTCATAATTGTGGAGTTGTTGAACTTCATTCAAAAGTTGAGTTCCGTTTTAAAGGAAAAATGATTGAAACTACTGTTGGAAGAGTAATTTTTAACGAAATCGTACCTGAAGAACTTGGATATTTGAATGAATTGTTAGCAAAAAAACGCCTTCGTCAAATTATTGGTACTTGTTTTAGAAAAGCCGGACTTGCTAAAACTGTTGTATTCCTTGATGAATTGAAACAAGCAGGATTTACCTATGCAACTCGTGGGGGACTTTCGGTATCTATTGCCGATGTAGTTGTACCAAAAGTAAAAGAAGAATATATAAATGCTGCCCAAGAAAAAGTAGATAAAATTGAATCGCAATACAACCAAGGGATTATATCTCAAGGTGAACGTTACAACAAAATTATTGATATTTGGACTAATGCAACGAATAAGGTTGCAGACAAACTATATAATGAACTTCAAACATCGCAATTAGGTTTCAATACATTTTGGATGATGCTAGATTCTCAAGCCCGTGGTTCGAAAGAACAAATTCGTCAGTTGGCGGGTATGCGTGGTTTGATGGCAAAACCTCAAAAATCGATGAAAGGCTCTGCCGGGGAATTGATCGAAAATCCAATTCTTTCAAATTTCAAAGAAGGTCTTACAATCCTTGAATACTTTATTTCTACCCACGGTGCTAGAAAAGGTCTTGCAGATACGGCGTTAAAAACAGCTGATGCTGGTTATTTAACTCGTCGTTTGCACGATGTAGCCCAAGATGTGATTATTTCTGAAGATGATTGTTCTACCATTCGTGGTATCAATATGGCTGCACTTAAAGATGGTGAAGACATTAAAGAGCCATTGTATGAAAGAATATTAGGAAGGGTTGCTCTACGTGATGTTGTTGATCCGTATTCACAGAAAGTAATTGTGAAAGCGGCAGAAATTATCACTGAAGAATTTGCAACGATGATTCAGAATACTTCTTTAGAATTTGTTTGGATTCGTTCGGTTTTAACTTGCGAGTCTCGTCGTGGTGTTTGTGCTAAATGTTACGGACGAAACATGGCTACTGGTCAATTAGTAGACACCGGTGAAGCCGTTGGAACTATTGCTTCTCAATCTATTGGAGAACCTGGTACACAGTTAACACTTCGTACCTTCCACACCGGTGGTACAGCATCGTTAATTTCAGCTCAATCGACAGTTACAACAAAATTCGATGGTATACTCCAATTCGAAAATGTTCGTACAGTTGTTACTATGGGCGGTGAAGAAGATGATAATGGTGTTGCTGGTGCAGCTGAAACTGTGGTAGTCTCTCGTAGTGGTATTATCAACATTATTGAACCAGATAGTAATAGAGTATTAACAAAATATGATGTTTCTTACGGTTCAGTATTGAAAATAGCGGACAAACAAGCTGTGAAAAAAGGCGAAATTATATACGATTGGGATCCGTATAATCAGGTCATCATTACTGAAAAAGAAGGTATAATTCGTTATAAGGATTTAATTCCAAACGTAACATACCGTGAAGAAAATGATGAGCAAACTGGTCACGTTACCAAGGTAGTAATTGAATCAAGAGATAGAACAAAATCACCAACAATTGAAATTGTTGACAGTGAAGGTGGACATATTCAATCGTATCCAATTCCAACGAGAGCTCAAATTATTGTTGACAAAGACGAAAAAGTATTTGTTGGAAGTAAATTAGTGAAAATTCCTCGTG
>JBDNFX010000093.1:0-5275 GCA_041689575.1 Kapaibacterium sp. (SeqCode) | reverse complement strand
GTAGGGTACAAAGAAGGAGGAGCGATTGCAATTCCTGATTTTTTAAATGCAGTTAACATATTTGGAACTCCATATCCTAATACTGTATCAGGCAAACTATATTGAGAACTACTTTCTTTTAAAATACTTCTTACTTTATAAGGAGGTAATTCTGGAAATGCTGAAGATAAAACACCAACTGCACCAGCGAAAAGTGGTGTAGCAAAAGAAGTACCATTTGCACGAGTATATTGATTTGCAGTATTTGATTCTACAGTATAAACTCTAACTCCTTGAGCAGCAAAATCTGGTTTCAATTTGTCATTACCAGAAGGACCTCGAGAAGTAAAACCAGCAGGAGTTGTGCCGTTTGGTTCCACTGCACCTATTGTCAATACTGAGTCAGCGTCGCCGGGTGAAATTAATGTTCTGGATCTGCTACCAGAGTTACCCGCGGCAGTAATACAGATCATACCTTTTTTAGTAGCTGTATTTACTACTTTAGATACAATAGTCGTTTTTCCATCTAATTCTGAATACGTTGGGGATTCTTCTGTCCCATCGTAAGGGAAATAGCCTAATGAAGAAGTAGAAATATCTGCCCCTTCTGCTTCTAACCACTCTATCGCAGCAGCATAATGATCTTCTTCAATTCGTCGTTCAAATTTGTTATCTTCTGTTTTACAAAGATAATACTTTGCAAATGGAGCTGTTCCAATTAATGAATCTTCAGAAAAACCTGCAATTGAACCGAGTACTGCTGTTCCATGGTTGTCTTGTCCGCCAATATCAATACTTTCGTTAGAAGTAATTGAATCATTATAAATAAAGTCATATTCTTTAACGATATTCAAATGTTTAAAGGCTTCATGTTCTTTCCAAATAAAACCATTATCTAAAACTCCAATAGTAGAATGAGAACCAGTAAAACCCAAAGAGTGTAAAAGAGGAACATTCATCATATTTAATTGATTGAACGAAGACCCATATTGAAATACACCGCAATTTGAAATTAGATTTAGGAGGCTTTCTTTTGTTGAAGCAACAGACATCAAAGTTGCCTTCGAAGAAGTTCGTTGAACATTTCTGACAAACGAAAAGTTTGAGATGCCCAATACTTGAGAGGAGTCGCCTTTAATTACTACATAATTTTGCCATTTCAACCGATGGTGAATTGTAACGCCAAGTTTTAAGATTGAATCAATATATGGTTCATAAACAGGTGCATCTTCAATGGCAATTAAACGTAATAAACCATTGACCTTCAGTCTACGATCTAACGATTTTTGAGTGAGTGAAGCAAGTGTTGCGTTATAGAGGTCAGTTCCTTCAAAAAAACTACCTGGTCCTTTTGTTTTGAAAAAAACTCTCCAATATAAATCTTGTGAAAGTAGGTCTTGTGTTAAGGATACTGTAAAAATACCTATGAGAAAGAATATGATTATTGATGTCTTCATTAAAATAGTTTGGTTATCGTCATTATGAAAAAGAGTGTACAATTTACTTAAAAACTTTGAAATTACCACAGAATGGATCAAAATTATTCGAATGGATATATGTTGGTTAAAAATAATGTTGTTTATTTTGAGAATAAGCAATTACAAATTGCCTTACTAAAAGGTAAGGATTCCTTAGATTTTATTAACAGAATTTCAACAAACGAAGTACTTTCTTTAAAAGTGAGTGAGTCAATTCAAACTGTGCTGACATCTGAAAAAGGAAGAATTATTGATGTTGTTACGCTACTTTCTTTAGGGAACAATGAAGTTCTACTTGTTAGTTCAAATAACTCTTTAGAATCTACAATTCGTTGGATAAAAAAATATGTAATTATGGATGATGTTTCTGTTAAACAGATTAACACCTATACTGCATTTGAACTTCATGGCCCAAGAAGCACTGACTTTGCAAATGAGTTGTTTTCATTAGAAAATTATGATTTTTCTTTCCAAAACTTCTCGAAACATCATGAAAGTGGCAGTTTAGTTTTTCGAATTCCTTCGATAAGTGAAATTTCGTTATTACTTCTTATTCCAACTGCTCAACTTGATTCTGAAGACAATCTATCAATGAAGAAAATAATTGAAAACTCCATTACTTTTATTAGTGAATTTGATAGAGAATTGTTGCGGATACATGCAGGTTTAGGAAAATCTCCCAATGAGTTAAATGAAAACTATAATCCCTTAGAAGCAGGCTTACTCCATATCATTAATTTCAAAAAAGGTTGTTATATAGGTCAAGAAGTTATTGCTCGATTAGATTCATATAATAAAGTGAAACAAAGAATTTTTGGCATAACTTCGACAGTACAAATAAATGAATTAGATTCCATTTTTGTAGATTCTAAAGAAGTTGGTAAAGTAACATCAATATTAAAAGTTAACGAAAATTGTTATGATGGGCTATGTTATATTCGAGGAGAATTTGCTCAAAATAATTTAAGTGTTACAGTAGAAAATGAAAATTCAAAAATTGAAGCAACTTTGAAACAAATACCATTTGAAAATGAATAGTGTATTAGTTACAGGGTCTTCCAAAAGAATTGGGGCTTCTATCGCGACATCTTTTGCATTGAAAGGGTGGAATGTTGGGATTCACTATAATTCTTCAAAAAACGAAGCTGAATTACTTGTTCAAGAACTTCAAAATTTTGGTACTACTGTAGTTGCTTTTCAAGCTGATTTTAAAATTGAAAATCAAATTTCTACTTTGATTGAAAATGCAAAGAATACTTTTGGATCAATAGATCTTTTGGTTTCTACAGTTGGAGTATTTCCTGAAAGAAAACTATTCGAAAATATTTCTGCAGAAAGATTTTCGAATACTTTCCAATTAAATGTTATGTCTCATTTAACCCTCATTTCTGAATATGTGAAGTTAGAAAAAAAGGGCAGGGTAATTACATTTGGTTCAATCGGTTCAAAAAAAATCCTTCAACATAGAAGTGACTATTCTATAAGTAAAAATGCAGTTGTTCGTTTAACAGAAGTACTTGCCAAAGAATTAGCGCCATATATTCAATGTAATTGTATTTGTCCGGGAGCAATTATTGTTGGAGATGAATCTGAAGATTCCATACGACAAATGGGAAATCTTCAACAAATTCCTATGAATCGATATGGAACTGTCGAAGATATTCTCGATGCTGTACATTTTTTTTCAAACTGTACACCATTTATCACAGGTCAAACGTTAGTCATAGACGGCGGACAAAGTTTATAAACAAATTTTTTAATAATGAACAGATTAGAAAAAGAACCAAAAGCATATCATAACATAGAATTTTTAGATAGCCCTGAAGCAAGAACTATCCGAATTTTATCTGAATACACATTTCCAGAAATAGTCTTGAAAAGTGAAAAAGTCGATAAAGTAATAGTTTTTTTCGGTTCGGCTCGAATAAAACCTATAGATACTCCTAATTTAACACCAGTAGAAAAAGAGATGGCTCAGTATTATGAAGATGCAAGAGCCTTGGCTGCTAAAATAACTACTTGGATAAAAACGTTACCTGACAATGAGTATTTTATGATTTGTTCTGGTGGTGGACCTGGCATAATGGAAGCAGCTAATAGAGGTGCCTCAGAAGCTGGTGGGAGGTCAATTGGATTGAATATTTCATTACCTTTTGAGCAGAATCCTAACCCATATATAACTCCAAAATTTAATTTTGAATTTCATTATTTCTTTATGAGAAAATTCTGGTTTGCTAATTTGTTAGAAGCAATTGTAGTTTTTCCGGGTGGATTTGGGACCTTTGATGAAATGTTCGAAGTTTTAACATTGATTCAAACTGAAAAAATGATAAAAAAGCGACCAATAGTTCTATTCGGTTCAAAATTTTGGAATAATGTTGTCAACTTAGAATACTTAGCTTCTGTTGGTATGATTAGCCCAAATGATTTAGACCTTTTCAAAATTGTATCTACAGTAGATGAAGCTTATAATTTTATTATTTCTGAGTTAACTTCAACACATACTCTATAAAAATGTCACACAGTTTTGACCATCAAATAGTTGAACAGTTAGTTTCTTTGTTAGAAGATTCCGATGAAACCGTTACCGATCAAGTAGAAAAACGTTTCTTGTCGTTTGGAATAGAAGTAATTGGAATGTTAGAAGATCAACTATTACAAACAAGTTCTGAAATAGTTCATAATAAATGTAATTCTATAATTCATTCATTACGATTATTACCTTTGCAACGATTAACTTCTTTAATAATGAATTCAATTTCAGAAGATGAAGAATTTATTTTAGAAGAATCGTTGTTTCTCTTGTCTCAATTCCGTTATCCGAGAATTACTCATGAAGAAGTTTTTTCGCAAATTGATGTAATTTCAAAAGAAGTTTCTACTTTGCTTGTTGACCTACAAGTACAAAATAGTCTTACTACTTTAATGATGTTGAATCAAGTTTTCTTTGAACAACTTCATTATAGAGCGGCTACAAACGATTTCTATTCTCCTGAAAACACGTATTTAGCCTCTATGTTACAGTCAAAACAAGGAATTCCAATATCTCTATGTGTTTTGTACTTAATTATTGCTCAACGAGTAGGAATTGATATTTACGGAGTTGGTATGCCTCTTCATTTTGTTGTGTATAATCCTCATCTTGGAATATATATAGATGTTTTCAATAATGGAGTGTTTTTATCGGAAGCGGAATGTAAAAAATTTATCGTCAATTCAGGGTTTCAATTCGAAACATACATGCTTGAAAAAGCAACCAATGTTTCCATTATCGTAAGAACTGCAAGAAACTTAGTTCACGCTCATAAAAAACATAATCAAGATTGGGAAGCAAAAATATTGGAAAGTTTTATTGAAGATATTCAAAGAATAGCTTATGATTAACAAATCTGTTTTTTATATTGTTACAACTGATATTATGACTATTTCGTCTTTTTCTTTCTATAAAAAAGAAGGTGTTCAGATAGAATATTTTAAAGATATAGTTTCTTTGATACATAAGTTAAAATCAGAAATGTCTTTCAATTTTACCTTGCTATTAATTGATATTTCCGAAGACTCTAACAATATATTTAAAACCGTAACAGAAATTTTAGATTTTTTTCCTTCTAAACAAATACTATTTTTTACTAATATAGTTGAACTCGAACACATTCGAATAGCAAAAGAACTTGCAATTTCTTCGGTGATTACTCAAAAAGATTGCCGCCATTTATTTGAATTATCTATGTCTCAACATTCGTAATACTATGAAAAAATTAAGCTTTATATTCTTATTCTTCTTTCTAACATTTTCCATTTCTTTTTCTGGAACGCTT
>JBDNFX010000092.1:0-4673 GCA_041689575.1 Kapaibacterium sp. (SeqCode) | reverse complement strand
TTTTGTTCGATATTTTTACACGAATCCATTACGCAAAGACTTCAAGGTCTTCTTGGACACTTGCCCATCTTGCGAATGCTTCGTTTAGTTCTGCTTTTGATTGAGTGATTTTTTTCTGTAATTCTGTTGCTTTTTTGTGGTCAGTATATACACGTGGCAAAAGTAATTCTTCTTCAAATCCGCGTACAATTGCTTCTAATCGTTGAACATCTTTTTCGAGATCAGTGCAATCACGTTCAAGTTTTTTTCGTTTTTTCTCGAGTTCTTTTTGTTGATCTCGGTCTAATTGAAGTGGTTGAGAAACTTCTTGTTGTTTTTGTTTCTTTTGTTTAGTGGAATATTCTAATTCTTGCAAAGAAGATAATTCTTTTATACGAAGATATTCCATAATATCACCCGCATATTCTTTTATGTTCCCTTGTCTTATTTCCACAACGGTATCAACTAATTCCGATAAAAATTCTCTATCGTGAGAAATGACAATCACAGCACCAGTATATAACTGTAACGCTTCTTTGAGAATGTCCTTCGAAAACATATCCAAGTGATTCGTCGGCTCATCTAATATCAAAAGGTTCACTGGTTCGAGTAATAAACGAGCAAGTGACAACCGAGATTTTTCACCACCAGATAGTACTCCCACTTTTTTATTCACGTCATCTCCAGAAAATAGAAATGCTCCTAATATAGCTCGTAATTTAGTTCTAATTTCTCCAACGGCAATTGTTTCCAAAGCATCGTAGACGGTCATTGTGGGGTCTAAAGTATCGGTTTGATGCTGGGCATAATATCCAATCTTAACATTGTACCCAAGGTCTACAACTCCACTAGTGAGTGGTTCTTCACCTAATATAATTCGAGCTAAGGTAGATTTACCTTCACCATTTTTTCCAACGAACGCAATTTTTTGACCGCGTGAAAACTCTAAATTAATATTTTTGAAAAGAGTTTTTGCTGGGAATGATTTCGTAGCACCAGTCAATTTAACAGTAATTGCACCTGAACGAGGTGCTTCTGGAAACGTAAAATTAATTGACTTCGTATCGGTATCTTCGACTTGAATACGTTCAATTTTGTCGAGCATTTTCATACGAGATTGTGCTCTGGATGCCAAAGAAGCTTTATAGCGAAAACGTTCTATAAATCGTTCCATCGATGCAATTTCACGCCCTTGTTGTTTTGCCGCAGAACGGAGATGTTCTATTCTTTCTTCACGTAGTTCCACAAAACGTGAATATGCAACAGGGTAATCGTCTAATTTTGCCATCGAAGTAATTTCGATAGTTCTGTTCGTTACAGAATCTAAAAAGGTTTTATCGTGGGATACCATCATAATGGCACCTTCGTATTGCTTTAAGAATTTTTCAAGCCATTGAACCGATTCAATATCCAAGTGATTGGTAGGCTCATCTAATAATATACAATCAGGTTTGCGAAGTAGTATTTTAGCTAATTCCGCACGCATCTGCCAACCACCACTAAATTCTTTTAATGGGCGGTCAGAATCTTCAGGTTCAAAACCTAAACCACTGAGCGTTCGTTCTATCGCTGCTTTGTATCCACTTCCACCAAGCACGTCGTAACGTTCTTGTTTTTCAACCAATTCATTTAAAAGGTCGTCGTAATGTTCTAAATCGCCACTTTCTAAAGCTTGATGAATAACTTCTAAGCGTTCTTCAATAGCAAGTAATTCATCGAAAGCACCAGAAACATATTCGAATACAGATTGATCGGTATCGAAAACTAATTCTTGTGGCAAATAACCTACTGTTGTAGATTTAGCAATATTAACTGTACCTGATTCCGGCTGAAAAGGTGTAACAATTAACCGTAATAACGTTGATTTACCCGCACCATTTTTTCCAACCAGACCAATTTTGTCGCCAAATTGAATTAAAAAGGAGGCTTTGTCGAACAAGGTTCGCCCTTGTACATAATATGTTACATCTGAAAACGAAATCATTAAAATTCTTATGGAAGTGAAGTAATACCGACGTGTTAACGTTACAACCGCAAATCTATTGAAAAATTAGCGATACTAAACGGAAATATATCATTCGCACATAAGTTTATTTAGAATCTAATGAAAGCATAATTTCTCTAAAACTGGCTAATCCAGCTTCTAAGTTTTCAATAATGTCTTCCGCTAAAACATCAGGGTCGGGTAAATTGTCAAGGTCTGCTAATGATTTATCTTTGAGCCAAGAGATATCTAAACTGGTTTTGTCTCTGGCAACGATTTCATCATAAGTAAACATACGCCAACGACCTTCGGGATTAGTGTCTGTGTTGTATGTTTGTTTACGTTTGTTTCTGTTGTCGGGTTTGTAACAGTCAATGAAGTCTTTTAACACGTCAATGTTTAACGGGTTTTTCTTTAACGTGTGGTGAATGTTGGTACGATAATCATACACCCAGATTTCTTTTGTCCAAGGGTTTTTATTGGCTGGTTTGTTGTCGAAGAAAACAACATTTGCTTTTACACCTTGTGCATAAAATATTCCTGTCGGTAAGCGAAGAATAGTATGTAAGTCTGTTGTTTCCAATAATTTTTTACGAACTGTTTCACCTGCACCGCCTTCAAACAAAACATTGTCGGGCAATACAACTGCTGCCATTCCTGTTGTTTTGAGCATCGAACGAATGTGTTGAACAAAGTTCAATTGCTTGTTACTTGTGGTTGCCCAAAAGTCTTGACGGTTATAAGTTAAATCCTCTTTCTCTTGTTCGCCTTCATCATTGGTAAAGGTTTGTGAACTCTTTTTTCCGAAAGGCGGATTTGCTAAAACATAATCGTATGTTGTCGGAGAAGCTGCAATTAAAGCATCGGCTGGGGAAATGAAATTATCGCTTTCTATGTCGCCAATATTGTGTAAAAACAAATTCATTAAAGCCAAACGCCTTGTTCCTGCTACAATTTCGTTTCCGAAAAACGTTTCCATTTTCAAAAACTTGTTTTGCTCCTTATTGAGTTTGTTGTTTTCTATAATGTAATCGTAAGCCGCTAAAAAGAAACCACCTGATCCGCAAGCAGGGTCAGCAATTGTTTTTGTTGGTTGTGGCTGAATACATTCTACCATTGCACGAATCAAAGGACGTGGTGTAAAGTATTGCCCTGCACCGCTTTTTACATCTTGTGCATTTTGTTCCAATAGTTTTTCATATATATCACCCTTCACATCAGCACCCATTACCAACCATTGTTCGCTGTTAATCATATCAATGATTTTGGCAAGCATTGCAGGGTCTTGAATTTTATTTTGGCTCTTGGTGAAAATCTGTCCCAAAATTCCTTTAGCAGTGCTTAATTCACGTAGCAGGGTGACATAATGCAATTCCAGTTCTGCACCTTTTTTTGTGGTTAGGCTTTCCCAATTGTACGTTTTGGGAATTGGTAATACTCTGTTGTGTGGTGGCTTGCTGTATTCATCTGCCATTTTTAAAAAAAGCAAATAGGTGAGTTGCTCTAAATAATCGCCATAACCAACGCCTACATCACGCAGGGGATTACAAAAACTCCATACTTTACTTACTATACTTGATGTGTTCATATTCAATTAAAAATTACGAGTTAGGAATTACGGGATTTTAGTGTTATTTGAATTTTACCAAGAATTTTGCAGAGTTCTTCGGCATCCTTCAGCAGAATTCGTGCTTCTTGCTCCGATAAATAATCAGTAGCGTGTAATAGTTTGAACCAATAAATTGTTTCTCTTGCTTCTTTGTAGTATATACTAATTTTTGAAAGAAAATCCTTGTCTGATTGTCCGCCAACGGACTTTTCAATATTTGCACCAATAGAAGTTCTTGAACGCAAAAGTTGTTTTGATAAAACAAACTCTTTCTTTTCAGAAATTAGATGTTTATAAACTTTCACAACGCGAATTACAAATGCAAATGACTTTTACGACACTACAGTATCACTTTTCATTCTCGTAATGTTTAATTCGTAATTGATTATTTTCCCCTCAAACGCCTTCTTCAAAATACTCTGCCTTAATGTTTCTGCCTGCTGCAAACTTTGGCGAATGGTTTCTTCTATCTTATCGCAAACGGTGAGTTTGCTTTCTAATTCAGAAACGATGAGTTGTTGTTCGAGGAGTGGTGGGAAAGGGATTTTAGTCTCTTCAAATTTACCCTTGGTTACATGGACCATCCCAGATCCATGGGCTTTGGTGTAAAGTTCAGCTGTGATTTTTTCTAAGGTGTAGTATAGGAAATGTTTATCACAGATTTCTTTAGGTATTACCTTGAAAATATGTTGATTTAACCATGCATTATCACCTTTCCAAAAAAATACACCTAAAGAAGCTGACCAAGCATAAAGTAAATCGCCGCGTTTGACTTTATATCTATCTTCAAACTGTAAGTTTGTATAATTGTATGTAGCACTGGGTTTATTTAAATTTTGGATTCTGATTATTGGGTTACCTTGGGTTTCCCATTCAGTTGGTTTAAATGCTCTACCATTTAGATATTCTGCAACTTCTCCCAACTTTTTGAGTTGCCAATGTTTTGGTATTGTGTTTTTATCTATCATTTACAATGTTTCAACTATTTCAGGCATTTCATCCCAAGTTTTACCTTCCAAAATTCTACCTGTTTTTTTCTTGTTGGTTCCGCCCCATTGTTTGAAGAAGAAAGCAACATCTGCATCTAAGCATTGGTTTTTT
>JBDNFX010000091.1:0-6929 GCA_041689575.1 Kapaibacterium sp. (SeqCode) | reverse complement strand
GCTATGGGCGAGTTTTATGTTTCTTTATAACTGTGTTAATTATTTCCACTCATTTATGCCGAGGTAAGATTGAAGATATTCAGAAAAGGAGAGTGTTTGAATATGACATTACGCATGGATTTCTTTTGGCAGCACTTGCCTCAGTGACAATTCCGGCACTGATGATTTTCCTATCTGTTGCCCTGCCGGCTAAAGTAAATCGCTGGGCAAATATCATTATTGCCGCGGTGTATATTCCCCATACACTGTTTAATTTAGTAGGAGAAGCTTGGATTCACATGGTGTTTGGCGCTATTGTAGAAGTCGTTCTTCTTTGTCTAATTATCCATTATGCATGGGAATGTCCTCATATTTCGAATTAAATAGTTATAAAAACTTTAAAAAATGAAGAAAATAGTAACTATTAATGGGCATCTCGATAAAGAAAGTTTCAATTTTGCCCTTGCGGAATCATACAAACACGGTGCAATAGCATCAGGAGCCGATGTGAAAGAAATCATGGTCCGCAAATTAACATTTAATCCAAATTTACTATTTGGATAGCGTAAAAGAACTGAACTCGAACCAGACCTAATTGAGGATTAGGAAAATATATGGTGGGCTGAACACCTTGTTTGGATATACACTGTATATGGGGGTCAATTCCAGCCATTATGAAAGGATTTATTGATAGGGTTTTCTTCCGGGTTTTACATTCAAAAAAAAGAGAAAATTTAGTTTGGTGGGATAAGTTACTCAAAAACAAATAAATGCTACGGTAATCAACTCATAATAGTATGATAGTATGTATGTGTCAATTTATGAGTAATGGTATATTATAAGTAAGTGCTTTTAATAAACTTTGTGTTTAGTTAACAGTGAGGTGCAAGTTGACACTTTTATTCTCTTTAACCCACCAAACGTCAAGGGAAAAAAATAGCTTGTTTAAAAGAAATTGCACTTCATCGTGGTTATTTTACAAAAGATCAGTATATTGTATCTGTAGAACGCATACCCAACAGTTCTTATAAGCAATATTGCCTTGATGTTTTGAACGACCCCTTTTAATGAATCAATCTCTTTCTGATATTATTGAACATCACGAATGGTACAAACATTTTTTTGAAACCATTGATTATCCTGTAATAGTTGTTCAAGAACAATCGTGCGAAGTATTAATAGTCAACGAAAGGGCGGCTTCGATTCTTAATTCGAAAAAAGAACTTCTGCTTTCTACTGTTATTCCTGAATTTTTACCTATAATTGAATCACTTCGTGAATCTGAACATTCTGCAGTTCAAACAAAGGTAGAGTTAATTCCTTCGCAACATTCTCCTTCAGTGCGAGTATTGGAAATCACTGCAAAAAAAACGCCCTATTGTGGTGTTCCAGCAATTCAAATAGTTGCACGAGATATAACAGAAGAACGCTTGGAAGAATCGCAGGTACAAGCGGATAAAATGATGATATTAGGTCAGTTATCTGCTGGTGTTGCTCACGAAATTAGAAATCCATTAGCTGCTATAAACCTAAATCTTCAATTGCTGAAGAGAAAATTTCCTAATCATACTATAGAATCTGAACACTTGTCAACGGCTTTGTTGGGGGTTGAAAGAATTGCCCGAATAGTGGAAGCAACCTTAGATTTTTCCAAACCTACTCCTACAAAAAAACGTTCAAGCGATATTAACAAAATTGTTTCCGATTCAATGACCTTTGTCAGTCCACTCATTCACAAGAAGTCGATTGAAGTTTCTTTAGAACTTTCAAATTCAATTCCACTGATAAACATCGATGAAAAACAAATCCAGCAGGTATTAATAAATCTCATTGCAAATGCAACAGATGCAATTCCAAAACAAGGAACTATCAAAGCTAAAACTGAATACATTCCGAACCGCTCTTTTGTACAAATAGACGTTATAGATTCTGGGGTTGGTATTGAGGAAAAGGATTTAGAAAAAATATTTAACCCATTTTTTACTCGAAAAGCAGATGGAACTGGTCTTGGATTGTCAATAACCCAACGAATTATTCAGCAGCATAATGGACTTTTAGAAGTTCATTCCATCGTTGGAAAAGGTTCTACATTTACTGTTAAACTTCCTATTATATCGTAATTTCCAATTCGTACTTTTCTATTTACTTATTAAACAACAATTTCATTTTGTCTACAGAACCAAAAACAATATAACTTGGTTGTTCGGTAAGAATTTGTCTGTACTTAGAAAGTTCTTTTACTAATTCGGCTTTTATAGGAGCAGAATTTATATAATGATACACAATTGGTTTATCATAAAATTCAGGTTTTATCAAAGCATCAAGAACTATATTGTCTAAAACTGTAGTGGAAAGAAAAATAGGAGTATAGGTTTTTTGAGGAACTAATTTTTCCAAAGAACTTCTGCTACACCATGCTAATTGAGGTGCGTCGTAGGAAAACGTATGTTCCTGATGATACAAATAGACAAAAGGCAGTTCACAACCCTGTTTGAAATACATACCTACCGAAGTAGCACCATCGAGAGAAGTAGTTTGAAGCCGTATGTTGGTCAAAAACTGTTTACCCACAAATACTATGGGGAGAACTATAAATAACCAATGAAGTACCGTAAATTGAGTTTTTTGATTGTTTCTCTTCTTCAATAGTATTGCAAACCCTAAACTTATCAAAACAATGAAGACTATCACATAGAAATCAATTTGCAAAAACGTTTGATCTTTTATGAGAAAATAACGAAGGATGTTCCAAATTGAATTAAAAAAAACTGTCAACAATAAGCTTATAAAAAAAATCGTTTGTTTTGTATTTGACAAATATGAATGAAGTGTAAGAATAGCTAAGAACAACAATGGTATTACTAAAATCACCGATGAAGTACTAGAAAATGTTGGAGTGAAAAAGTAAATTCCTATTGCCGATAAAAACCAGAATACAAGTGAAAGTTGGGCAGTCTTAATGGGGAGAGAAATCGATGAAGCATTTAAAGATTGTATTGTTTTAACAACATTAAAGAAAAAAAACAAGCCCAATAACAAGATTGGTGAATCAATGAAGAAAATTGAATTTAAACTTTGAAGTTTCTGAAATACAGTTGTCTTAAAAATTTCAATGAGGAAATATGATTGTATAAAAGGTACTCCATAAAGAGAAAATAGATAGAAAAACCATATTGTAGAAGCTAAAAACCCGAATGCTATAGCACCAATGAAGTATTGTCTATGCTTAGTTTCTTTAATGATAAATGGAAGTAGTAGAGTAATTCCTGCAATCCCTGAATAAAATTCATTTAAAAACAAGAATAAAACAATAACAGCGATTAAAGCTGTTGATAGTAAAACGGAAAACTGTTTTCTTTCAATTGAAACAGCAATATAAAGCAGTAATAACAAAAAGAAAATAGAGGCTATCGTTGGTTCAATAGTTCGAGAAGCAGTAGTAAAAAAGGACGTACCGGTTAATAGAATTGGCGAAAATAGTGCATATTTACGAGGTATAAAAAACGAGGATATTACATACCAAAGTATTAATATTCCAAGCGATAGAAGAGCAATTGGAAAGCGTAGAGCAAAATTAGATTCACCAAAAACATACATCGAAATTGAAACTATCCAACTTGTCAATGGTGGTTTTGCCGACGACGAAATTCCTGAAGGAGAAAATATTGTTTGGTCCAAAGTTGCTTTGTGCTGCAGAATAGCTTCCGCTCTAAATGCAGTTACTGCTTCAGAATAGGGCAACAACTCAGGCAAACCGAGTTTAATGAGAATAACTAACCAACATAGTAGAATGGTTGCTATTGCAATATGATTCAATTGGAATTTTGAATTGGACATACGTTGTTTATTTCAGCGTCAAAACATTTGTTTGAGGATCAAAGGTAGTTACAAATTTTAAAAGGGGCCCATTTGCAGGTCCTTCTATAACATTACCTGTTTGAACTTCAAATTGAGAACCATGCCAACTACAAGTAATTTTATTGCCTTCTAAAGTTTCATTTATCGGTAAACCTTGGTGAGGACAAACACTGCTGTAAGCAAGAATTTCGGTTTGAGAAGTGCGAAAGAATAAAACAGGAAACCCACTATTGAAATTAGGAACTGTTTTGAAAACTGAAGAATTGATTGTTGTCAAACTTTTAAGTTTCTCATCAGCAGTAATTATAAAAGTAATAGCATCAGTTGGGTTTGTGTCTGTTGGAGCTTTAACTGTAGTGCTTTCGCACGCTAAAAAAAACGCTGAACATACTGCAATTCCTACTGTAGAACTTGCATTCTTTATAAATTCTCTTCTTTGTTCAATTGTTGCATTTGTCCAATTCATATTATCAGTTTTAATTGTAATATAGTGAAATGTTTTTGTCTTTGATAGAACAAAGATACCATAAAAAAAGTTACAGAAAAAAAATGGGTATCTTTTGAGATACCCATAGTAAAAGCTAACGAAAGTAACTTAGTTAGAATTTGCAAAAAGGTTAGCAGTAATTTTCACAACTTTTGCAACTTTGTTTCCTAAAATTCCAGATTTTCCTTTAATTCCAAAATCAGACAAAGGTACATCTAAATGTGCTTGGATCATAGCTATATCGCCTGAAGCACGTTTTTTAGTATCTTCATTTTCTTGAAGGTAGGTAATAACTACAGTACCTTTTAAATATTTAGAAACTCCATTTAGCATAAAGTTTCCTTCTACTGTTCCTGTTACTGTATATTTTAAACCTTCAGTTTTTATGTTCAAACCACTTAATTTTTGGATTTGATACTTAATCTGAGGGTTTTTTTCAGCATTCAACCAATCTGCTCCACGCATGTGTTCGTCACGTTTATCAACACCTGTTTTCATATCAACAATATTCAAAATAAGGTTACCGGTCGTTGCTTCAAAATTAGCAACATCCATCATAAAGTTTCCACTAACAGTATTTACAATCCCATTAATCGTCTCAACAGGTGCTTCTGAATCAAACTTTACTTGATTTTTCCCAACTTTATTGTTGAGTGAAAAGTTTTTTCCACCAGCGTAACTATTAGAATAGACTAAGAAAAAGCATAAAAGAGCAATCGAAAAAATTTTTGATATTGTCATCACAACATCTCCTTGAAAATTCTAAAAAAAAGCGTAAAACTGAACATAAAATCTCGAAGACGTATACTGGGTAGATAATCGAGGAGTTTGTTCGGTATCTAATAATCTATATTCAGGGCGTAATACAATTCCCGGAAAAATGAACAACTGTGAACTTAATACAAGTTGTTTATTTGTATTAGTAACTGTTTCACTACCTTGTTGAATTGTACCAGAAGATTCTTCCGCCCTTACTTCAAAATAAACTCCTTCAAAAGCACTATACATTACTGAAATACTTTTTGATTCTATTGAAAAAAACGATGGTGCTACTTTAGAAGAATACTCACCTAATATAGAAACTGCATCACTTATCCCAATTCCACCGAAGAAATTTGCCAATGTAACGCTTGCATTCCTAAAGTAAGACGCACCAAGAGTAGAATTTGTTGATGGTGTTATCAAATGATTTTCTGAAAATTGTATCTTACCAAGATAAGAAATATCATCCTGACCAACCACAGATTTTAAATTTCCATCGGTAGAAAAGAATGTTACATCGTGTAAAGAACGAGTAGAAAATGCTCCTCCAGTAACAGTTATAAAACCTTTCGACTTATAATTCACAACATCGTACGAAATTTCTGCACCTGCTTCAGCGTAATTGGGTGAAATAATGGGAGTTGTAAAAACTCTATTATTAGGTAACAACCGAGCAAAGTTTGTATGATCGTCGTATCTAATCCCAATTGAAGGTTGGAAAAATCCTATCCGAAGTTGAGGAAATGTATAATCTGGTTGAATAAGTATAGAACCGAAAAACATTTGTTGTCCTGGGTAACGACGTTCAGATGAATAGTACGAAAAAGTTCCTTCAATGGTCATCCAATCGGCAAGTTGATGCGACGCATAAGCAGCAAATTGCATTGGAAACACACGACGTACAGCATCATCGGCAACACCTCTTGCCATTTGGACTCGAATATCAGCACCAACAATCGTTTTTTCAAAAGGTGAATTTGAAGACGGGAGATTGCTCATTATTGCTTCAGGTTTGAATATTGAAACATCTGACATTGTATAAAAACCTAATTCGTTTCTCAAACCACCGCCTTGCTGATTTAGGTGGCAATTTGAACACCGATTACCTGTTAAGAGTTGGTATTGGGGCAAGGAGAGTAATGGAATTGTAGCAAAAAAACTAAGGAGTAAAAGAACTATTTTCATAACTTATTCGATAGATATACAAAGGTTTCAATAATTTACGAAAAAAATGAAAGCAAGTATGAAACAATGCCAAATGTGTTAGAAAAAATTCCTTTTTTACAATACATTCTTAAGAGTAAATATATCCAAAAAACTGTTACGATTTTCGTTCTACTCTTCTTTTCTTTTGTTACACTTCAAGGACAGTTGAAATCAAAGGATAGAACTTCTGTAATTGTAGGAAATGTAGTTGATTCACTTTCGGGCGAACCACTTCAATTTGTTTCTATACGAGTTAGAAATTCAAAATTAGGTGCTGTTTCTAGTAAAAATGGTAGATATTCTTTAAAAGTACCAGAAGGAAAATATACTATTTATGCATCAATGGTTGGGTATGGAATATTTGAAAAAGAAATATTAGTTCAAAATGATTCAGTATTTTTAGATGTAATCCTTTCTCAAAAAAGTCTTTCAATGAATGCCGTTACTGTCAATGCAGAACCTCCTGGTATTCGTATTATGCGACAAGCATTGTTAAAAAAGCAAGAACAAAAAAATCGTTTAAATACTTATACTTAGAAACTTTATACAAAATTTTTAGCAAGTTTAGATTCTGCTACTTCAGGTTTTAGTAATCAAACAAACGATACAACTATTTTGGCAATTTTCGAATCATTTT
>JBDNFX010000090.1:0-2575 GCA_041689575.1 Kapaibacterium sp. (SeqCode) | reverse complement strand
GGGAGAGGGTTGGGGAGAGGGGAAATTTCCCAATTCAAAAAAAATACCTAAATTAGGCGTCTCTACATCAAAAGAAAACGCCCTCGCCTCTTTGGGGAGAGGGGTGATTTCCCAATTCAAAAAAAACACCCAATTTGGGCGTCTTTACAAATATTTTTCTTAGAATTCTAATAACATTGTTAAACCAACTTGACCGTTGGTACCAGTGTAGGGTGTAATTTTACCGTACGATAAATTTTCGACCGTGAAATCGAATAAATGTGCATCTGTGTATGCGTCTATTGCACCGATACCATAAATAAGTACCGTGAAGAACGTAAATAAATCGCGTTGATTACGGTAATTCTCTTTTTGTTGGAGCAATACGGATTTTTGAAGTGTGTTAGTACTATTATCAAATTCTTGTTGTTTTGTTGTGTATCGGTTATGGCTTACTACTACATTTGTAATTGTAAATGCAGTAGCACCTATAAATAAAGGTGCTTTCCAATATCGTTCAACATACCACTGACCCCACCCGGGAAATGCTAACGATCGTACGATTGCTCCTGTTGGTGATTTAGTCATTACAAATGGTTTCTTTGAATTCACACTTGCCGAATCTACTATAGTTGTAGAATCTTTATTACTTTGTGAATACAAAGAAAATGGAAACAACAAAAAAATGAGTAACAAGTACGTATACATTATAGTACTGCAATTGTTTCTATTTCGATTAGCACATCTTTTGGTAAACGTGAAACTTGAATTGTAGTCCGAGCTGGAGGATTTTCAGTAAAGTATTCTGCATAGACGCTGTTAAAGTCGCCAAAATGATTCATATCTAGTAAATAAACTGTAGTTTTTACTACATTTTTCGATGTTGCACCAGCTTCAATTAGAATAGCATCTATATTTTTCAAAACTTGCTTTGTTTGTTCTTTTATTCCACCTTCAACCACATCACCATTTGGCAAAAGTGGAATTGACCCAGAAAGAAAAAGCATTGTTCCAGAAGTTTGAACTGCTTGTACATACGGTCCAATTGGTTTTGGAGCGTTCTTTGTTTCTATGGTTTTTCTCATTATTCTTCTTTTCTATTTGTTTTGTTAAAAGAGTATTAACAAGAAAACTGTTTTTTTATTGGACTATTGAAACAATTGTGATACACACGTAAACGTCAATGTTAACGATTTTTATAAAATAAAAGGTTACAAAATGCAAAATTCTTATTTGGTTCCAATGGTAGTGGAACAAACCAGTAGAGGCGAACGCTCCTACGACATTTATTCTCGTTTGTTAAAAGAACGAATTATCTTTTTAGGTACTCCAGTTGATGATGGTGTTGCTTCTTTAGTAATTGCTCAATTGTTGTTCTTACAATCTGAAGACCCTAAAAAAGATATCCATTTGTATATAAATTCACCCGGTGGATCTGTTTCCGCTGGTTTTGCTATTTACGATACAATGCAATTTATTGCTCCCGATGTTTCGACAATTTGTGTTGGTATGGCTGCTTCTATGGCTCAAGTTCTATTATGTGCTGGTGCTAAAGGAAAACGTTTTTCTCTTCCAAATTCAAAAATTATGATGCACCAACCTCTTGGTGGAACTCAAGGACAATCTGCTGATATTGAAATATACACCCGTGAGATGATCCGTACACGTGATACTTTATACGGAATTATTTCTCACCATACTGGGAAAGATCTTGAAACTATTCATAAAGATGCAGATCGAGACAATTATATGTCAGCAAAACAAGCAGTAGAATACGGACTAATTGATACAATTTTTGATACATCAAAAAAATTACAAAAAAACACCGATACTACTGATTCAACGGAAAAGAAAGACTAAGGATGCCGAAAACAACTAAAAATGCTTTGCAATGTTCTTTTTGTGGTCGCAAAGATGAAGAAACAGAAATGATGATAGCCGGTAACGACTGTTATATCTGTAATCATTGTGTTGAATCTGCAACGTTGATGCTACAAAAACAAGGTATCGATCAACCAGTTTTAGATGCTGCAATTCGTTCTATTCTTGAAACGCAAGCAATTTCTCAACGTTCAGGTAGTGGAACTAACGCTTCTACAGGGAAAAAGAATCCTTTTTCCTTAGGTGCTCTACCTTCTCCGTCGGAGTTAAAAGCAAAACTTGACGCTTATGTTATCGGGCAAGACAATGCAAAACGAATCATTTCAGTTGCAGTGTATAATCACTACAAACGACTTCAACATAACTTAGTTTCTAAACTAAAGGACGATGAAGTAGAAATTGAAAAAAGTAATGTATTGTTGATAGGTCCTACGGGAACTGGTAAAACACTCATTGCTCAAACACTTGCTCGTATACTGAATGTACCTTTTGCAATTGCAGATGCTACCACAGTAACCGAAGCAGGGTATGTTGGTGATGATGTTGAAACAGTACTCTTAAATTTGTATCAAAATGCTGAATTTGATATCGACAAAGCTTCTATGGGAATTGTGTATATTGATGAGATAGACAAAATTACTCGTAAATCTGAATCTGCTTCTATTACACGCGATGTGTCAGGCGAAGGAGTTCAACAAGCATTGTTAAAAATTCT
>JBDNFX010000089.1:0-7940 GCA_041689575.1 Kapaibacterium sp. (SeqCode) | reverse complement strand
TTTTAAATATTTTTCTAGAAAGATAGTAACCAAGGCAACTTGTTGCAATTATAAGAGCAAAGAAATGAGGAACAATATATCTATTTTCGAGATGCGTAGGCAAATGTACTATTAATGGATATTGCCACAACATTATGAGGAACAAAATAGCTTTCCAGTCTTTTCTTCGAAAAAATAACAATGCTATAGTACAAAGTGGTAATAACAAAGCAATTCCTGCTTTAACTATGACCTCCATACCTTCCAAAGGATATTGACGAACAAAGTCCATAAATGGTAAATGCATACGTGCAAAATGTATATTTGATCGTTCAGAAATTCCTAATGGTGGTCGTGCAAAGAAAAAGAAACTATATCGTTTCACTAAAACACCAGCAAAAAACATTGGGTCTTGACGTATAATTTTCATTGCGTCTTCTTTGAGTAAACGACTAAATTCTGGAGTATACATAACACCGTCCGAAGGAAAACCAAGTTCAACTGCACGTGACATTGCTGAATCGTCATTGCAAACAAAATGGTATTTATTGTCAAATTCTCCTAAACCAGCCCAAAAAGCACCACCGTTTAAACCAGAAGAGAAATTATATTCGCCATATTTTGAATGATACTGCATTGAAAATGGTAACACAAATACTACAAATTCTATAGTAAACATTACAACGAGAATTGGTACAATCGTTTTTATACCTTTCCAATTTCTGTGATGGAAGTAGTAATATATTCCCCAAATTGCAGGTACAAACAGTATTGTTGGACGTAACCATAACGAAACGCTGAGAATAAAACTTGCTACAACTAATTTCCAAATACTTTTATCCGCTTTGGTAACCCAAGATACAAAGAAATACGTACTCCAGATGATTCCCCATGCAGAATAATAATCTCTATTTAAAGTAGTAGAAAGAAATAAAAACGAAGGAAACACAGCATACGCAATCGCTGCGATTGTGGCGATTTCTTTTTTGGAAAAAAGTAGTAATGTTAACCAAAAGATTGGTAGAATTGTGATTGAATCTAAGACGATTTGGAAAAATTGCATTGGAAGATACGACCGAGAATTAGTAACCCACCAAAAAAAAGCTGTAATGTATGCCATTCCCCAAGTATCGGTGATTTCAGGATTTGCATCTAATTTCCCTGTAGAAAAACGATTAAGTAATTCTTCAAATGGAACTAATCGCTGAAGTTCATTTACGTACTTACCCGATTTTTCAATAAACTTTGTATCCACACTTTGACCGTTCTCTGTCAAAAGGTTATGAGCAACTGAAAATTGAGGAATTAATCGTGAAGTATTATAGAAAGAATCAGAAAAAGCAAAGAACGCTAGTGCTCTTACGAAGAGTGCAAACCCAACAACTAACAATAACAGCCTTTTTTGTGTCATCGTGTTTTTGTAGCAACAATGTAATACTGGGCTCCAAGGGGAAGCCAATGAAAGTAAGGTTCAAGTGAACGAAATACTGTTAGAAATTTAGGAAAAAACAGAGTAAACCGTCTTTTGACAATATCAAATCCACTATTGGAATAAAGTCGTTTTGAATACATTGGCGAAAGTAAGACTGCATCGACATCAAACTCACATTGTTGCACGGTTAATTGTGTTAATGGATTATATGGGTTATGCTCAAACATAAACAATTGACCATTTGGATTGAGCAATTTATACAATTGTTCAGTTAAATTTTGGTGTTCTTTATGCTCAATATGATGAAAAACATTTGCAATATAGATAATGTCAAATTTGTTGTTTACGTCTATATTTTTACCGTCAAATGAATCGAATCTTATTTGTTCCTTGTTGAATTCTTGTTCATTTGCAAGTTCAATAGATTGTTCAGAAACATCAATTCCTAGAATATTTGCATTTGGAAAATGCTTTAACAACAATGGTTCAGATTTGCCAATTCCACAACCAAAGTTTAAAATTGAAATTGATTTTTTTGCAAAAGATGGTGATAAAAAACGAACCATTTCCAAAATTTTGTATTCGTCAAAAAACGATGGTTCATAACCAGAAACAGCAATACTTTTGCGGTGCATTTGGTCATATTTATTTGCATATTTATCAAATTCTGCAGTAGACATTCTTATTGATTAAAAGTAATGGATTGAATACTTTTGATAATATTCTATTGTGTTTTTAATACCAACCTGTAATGAAGTTGTAGGTTCCCAAGGTAACTCAGAAGTAATTTTAGAAATGTTACTAACATAATCTCCTGTTTCTACATTGAGATAATTTTCAGGCCATTCTACAAATTCAATATCCCCATTTCCAACAGATTCAACTATAGTTTCAGCCATTTCTGAAAATTTAGTTCCTATTCCAGAACCCAAATTATATACTTGCCCATACGCCGAAGGAGTTGCTGCGGCAATCAAAAAAGCGTCAGTCATATCTTCGTTAAAAATATAATCTCTTTTTTGTTCACCGTCACCAAAAATCCTAATAGTATTTCCTTTCATGGCTTGACCAATAAAGAAATTCACTATAGAATATTTTGCATGTTTCATTTGACATCGAATCCCGTAGGGATTTGCGATTCGGAAGAGAACAGTATTGATAGAGTGAATGTGAAAATAGTACTTATACATATTTTCAGCAACAACTTTATTAAAGGCATACGGTGTTTTTGGGTCTAAAGGGTGCAACTCATCAACGGGATTATACTGAATTGGTCCATATTGTAAACGAGAACCCGAATTGACAACTATAGCTTCTGGAGCAACAGCACGTATACACTCTAATACATTCAAATGCCCAATGTAATTAATATCTGCATCTAAGAATGGATCACTTATACTATCGTTATGGCTAACCTGAGCAGCAAAATTAAAGATAACATCTTGCCCCTTCACAGCTTCTTTCATTGCTACTTTATCTCGAATATCACCAACGATAATAGTAATTCGATCTTTAATTGATTCAATATTGAAGAAATTTGCTCCATAGGGTTCTTTCACTGCATCGACAATGGTAACCGTTGCGCCAAGTGCAAAGGCTCTATGAGCCACAGAAGACCCTATCATCCCCAAACCACCCGTTATAAGAACTTTTTTCCCAACGTAGAAATTTTCTATATCTTTTTTCATTCTAAGACTTATTATTTTTCTAAATCCTGTAACCCAAGTGTTTTTTTGATTACAAATTGAGGTCGCGACTTTACTTCTTCATATATTCTTGCTACATACGCTCCAAGAATTCCAACTGCCATTAACTGAATACCACCAAAAAAGAGGATTGCAAGAATTAAGGAAGTCCAGCCAGGGACATTGGAACCAATGCCATAAAACCTTGCTATAAAAAAAGAAATTCCAGTAATGAATGTTAAAACCGAAAAAAGGAATCCAACGAGAGTAATAAAATGTAGTGGTTTGTAAGAAAAAGAAAGAATACCATCGAAAGCTAAACGGAAGTATTGGGTTAATGAATACCCGGATTCACCGTGTAGACGTTTCCCACGTTCATATTCTATTCCTGTTTGACGAAACCCTACCCAAGATCGTAACCCTCGAATATATCTATTTTTTTCAGGTAGAGTATTGATTTGTTCTACAACTTCTGAACTCATAAGACAGAAATCACCAGTATCGTAAGGTAAATCAATTTCGCTTATAGCGTTAACAAATCTGTAAAAAAGAGGGTAAGCCATTTTCTTCCACCAAACGACCTTCCTTTTTTTTCGAATTGCATATACAACATCAAACCCTTCTAAGGCTTTTGTATACAAAATTGGCAAGACATTTGGAGGGTCTTCTAAGTCATCGTCCATTATAACAACATACTGACCAGAAACAACTTGCAAACCAGCCGTAACTGCAGCTTGATGTCCGAAATTTCTTGCAAATTCAATGATTTTTATTCGTGAATCTTTTTTTTGGAAGGCTTCTATTACTAATAAAGAATCGTCTTTATTACCATCGATAACTGTAATAATTTCGAAACTTCCATTTGTTATAGATTCTAGAACTTCACATAACTGTGTATAAAGTACAGGAAAAATTGAAGCAGAATTATAAATGGGAATTACAACGGAAAGTATGTATTCTGGTTTTTTGTGCATACAGAGATAAGCCAATGGTTCTAGATAGACAACAAAGATACAATAAAATATATGAATTACCTTCCCTTACAATTGAATCCAATCATATTCTTATTCAAAAATTTCACTTACGCTTTTTCAATATTCAATGAAAATATTTCGAACGTCACTAACAGCAATATCTCTAATAACCGTTGGTTTACTATTGGGGAGTTCTAACGATTCTTATTATTCAAAAGTAAACGAATCAATTGAGCGTTTTACAACTATTTTTAAAGAGATATCTTTAAATTATGTAGACGAAATAGAACCTGATCAATTTGTTCAGCACGGTATTGATGCAATGCTTAAAACTTTAGATCCTTATACAGTTTACTTCGACGAAGAAGACAATCAGGATTTTTCAATGTTGCAATCAAATTCCTATGTGGGACTTGGTTTAAGCCTTGCAACAAGAGATTCTATGCTTACCATTGTTGGTGTTTATGAAGGTGGAGTTTCCGACAGGAATGGACTACTTGTCGGCGATAAAATTATCAAAATTGATACAACCTATACACTGTATAAATCTTCTGAAGATGTACGAGAATTAACGACTGGTCCGGTAAACTCTGTTGTTGTGTTAACCCTTCTAAGGAATGCGAACCGTGACACAGTTACCACGACTTTGCAACGTGAATCTATTATTATTAAAAGTGTTCCGTTTTATACTATTTTAGATAATTCGATTGGATATATTCAATTAACAAGGTTTTCAAGTTCTTCGTTTAAAGAAGTAAAAGACGCTTTAGTTGACCTAAAAAAAGATTCAGATTTAAAAGGGCTTATCTTAGATTTGCGTGGAAACCCTGGCGGTTTGTTAGAGTCTTCTATCAATATATTAGAATTATTTGTCCCTAAAGGGTCGCGTTTAGTTTCAACAAAAGGAAGAAACGACGGTTCTGCCAAAATATTCAATTCGAATATTGAACCAATTGATAGTGAAACTCCTTTGATTGTCCTTATTAACAATGAAAGTGCATCAGCTTCTGAAATAGTAGCAGGTGCTATTCAGGATCTTGACAGAGGAATAATTTTAGGTCAAGTTTCTTTTGGAAAAGGGTTAGTGCAATCAATAGTTCCTATTTCTCGAAAAGGTGCTTTAAAATTAACAACTTCTAAATATTATACTCCTTCAGGTAGATCGCTCCAAAAAGTTGATTATTTTTCGCGCAGAAATGGAAACGATAATCAAGTTCATCCACCGTCAAAAGAATTTCTTACTGCCCATAATAGAATTGTAAAAGAAGAAAATGGTATTTCGCCTGATTCTATAATCAAACAAATAGAATATTCTCCATTTGTTCGGGCGGTGTTAAATAGTAACTATATTTTCACATATGTAAATGACGAATATCCTTTGTTGCAAGAAAAATTCAAAACTGGTATATCTTCAACAGTACTTATTCAACAATTTGAAAAATATTTAGAATTTGAAGGTTTTCAGTACGAATCATCTATGTCCGATTTATTAAAAGCATTATCGCAACAAGCAACAACAGAAAAACTTTCGAAGTCAATTTTGACAACTATATCGGACTTAGAAAAAATAATTCAAAAAGAGTCGAAAAGTTTGTTTAAAGCTCATTATTTAGATATACAATACCTACTAGAACGTGAAATAGCATATCGAAAAATGTCTAAAAAGGATTATTACATTTATGCTTTTCAGAAAGATCTAAATGTAACAACATCGCTAGCAATATTTACTTCAAAGAACAACTATTCTAAAATGATTGGTAATTTACGATAGTGACCTTTTAACAATGTTTTAAAGCTTTATTCGTAGTATACTTTTGATTGGTTGATAAGTCTATACACACTCTCCACTTGACCATCGTTTTTAGTCCAAATTTTGATTGCTGAATGAGAATAACAAAACAATATACTAACCGTGAAAGTCAATCTCTTGATAAATATTTACAAGAAATTGGTCGGGTAGAATTATTAACAACTGAAGATGAAATAAATCTTGCAAAGCTGATTAAAAAAGGTTCTCACGAAGGAGCCATAGCTCTAGAACGATTAGTAAAAGCGAATCTAAGATTTGTTGTTTCTGTTGCAAAACAATATCAGAATCAAGGATTATCCTTAGGAGATTTGATAAATGAAGGTAACCTAGGATTAATAAAAGCGGCAAAACGTTTTGATGAAACCAGAGGATTTAAATTCATTTCCTATGCCGTTTGGTGGATTCGTCAGTCAATCTTACAAGCCTTAGCAGAACAGTCAAGAATTGTTCGATTGCCTTTAAACCGCGTTGGGGCTTTAAATAAAATTGGAAGAAAATTTTCTGAATTAGAGCAAGCATTTGAACGTGAACCAACTGCAGCTGAGTTAGCAGAACAATTGGATATGTCCATTGCAGAAATAGCGGAAACTATTAAAATTTCTGGACGGCATTTATCTGTTGATGCTCCTTTTGCAAACGGAGAAGATAGTAGGCTTTTAGATGTATTACCAAACGATCAACAGCCACCTCCTGATGCAGAGTTAATGCGAGAGTCGTTACGGTTAGAAGTTCAACAAGTGTTAACTACGCTTTCCAAAAGAGAATCTGAAGTTATCAGCTTTTATTTTGGACTAGATGGAAACACTCTTACACTTGAAGAAATTGGTGAAAAGTTTAATCTCACAAGAGAACGAGTCCGACAAATTAAAGAAAAAGCAATTCGACGGCTTCGACATGCTTCGCGTTCGAAAGCACTTCGAGCATATTTAGGGTAACGTCCCTTTACATTTTGCCTTGCTTTTGTAAAAGAAGCAAGGCATTTTTTTAAAGAATACTATGTTTACTGGATTAATAGAAGAGATTGGGACAATCCAATCGATTGAGTCTATCGGCGATGGTAAAAAAATCGTTGTGTCAGCTTCGAAAATACTTTCAGATATTGCTATTGACAATTCAATATCCGTAGAAGGAGTTTGTTTAACAGTAGTTGGTTTTACTTCAAACAGTTTTGAAGTTGTGGCTGTTGAAGAAACTCTGAAAAAAACTTCGATTGGTTTATTTTCAGTTGGAATGGAAGTAAATCTTGAAAGAGCTGTTTTGGTTACCGACCGTTTGGGTGGACATATAGTTCAAGGTCACGTAGATTGTGTAGCAACTGTAGTTTCAAGTGTTGAACTAACTACAAGTTGGGAATTTTCTTTTCTGTTACAAGAACAATTTCTACGCTATATTATACCTGTTGGCTCAATTTGTATAAATGGTATTAGTTTAACAATAGCATCAATATCTGAAAATGTGTTTTCGGTTGCTATTATACCGCATACTTATTCTGCAACCACAATACATAACTTGGTAATTGGAAAAACTGTAAATATCGAATTTGATGTAATAGGTAAATATATTGAACGATTTGTTCAATATTCAGAAAAATAGACTCCCATAAACCAATATTTGATTAAAGTTGTTCAAAATATTTGTGTAAAATATAGTATATTAGTGAGTAACTTTGGTAAGCACTACTTGTAACTCGTGGTCTAAAGTATTTCTTAATTCTCTAATTTCGTCTGTCGCTGGTACAAAATTTTTGATAAAACCTTCTAAAGCTCTGCGGTTGTTTTGTATCGTTTCGTCTTGATTAGTAAATTTTTCTTTGAACCATTCCACCAATGATCTTGTTAGTGGAGTGTCGATAAAAGTAGAAAGTGGTTGATGCATCAACGCTGGATTCTCATTAAGAGATTGTATAAGGGAATCAAATTCTAACAATGCATCGAGTTGCATAAACCCTTGACCAGTTGAAAGTGATGCGTACACTGAATTGTACGATTTTAAAAAAAGAGCTACTTCTTCTGATAGACCAACAGTACAGAAGATAAAATATAGTTTAAATACATCTTCGA
>JBDNFX010000088.1:0-5969 GCA_041689575.1 Kapaibacterium sp. (SeqCode) | reverse complement strand
CTGATTCACTTAAACGGTTCATTGGAATTACCGAATTTGTTGCTAGTTCTGGCAGAACCGATGTTGGAATACACGGAAAAGGGCAAGTCGCACACTTTGCAGTAGAATCATTGCCATTTGATGTGCAGATAATTCCAGAAATTTTTACTCGTAGATTACCACTTGATTTGAAAATACTCGATGCTCGTATTCCTGTCGGAGCTGATTTTCACTCTCGTTTTTCTGCAACTGAACGAACCTACCACTATACAATTTCCTTAGACGATTCCGTGTTTAAAAGGCGGTATTCTTGGACAAACCTTCCAAAATTATCGGTTGAAACACTTCAAGAAGCTGCAAAGATGTTTATAGGGATTCAAGACTTTTCAACCTTTACCAAGCATAACACCGTCGTTACTGACCACCGATGTATAGTAACCGAAAGTTTTTGGAACTATAATGAAGCAACAAACCAATTGGTGTATACCATAAAAGCGAATCGATTTTTATACAGTATGGTACGGGCTTTAGTTGGTGCAATGGTGCGATGCGCAGAAGGAAAAATGACTTTATCGGAACTTACTGACCGATTTCACAAAAAAAATCGCACATTTATACAAAAGTTAGCACCTTCAAGCGGCTTATGCCTCGCCAAAGTCTCCTATCCACCTAACTATAGGTTATGGTAAAAAAAACCCCATACCGTATTGATATGAGGTGTTTTGCTTATTGAGAACATGTATAATTAACTCTCACTCACTGTAGGGTATTCAAATTCTATGGTGACCTATGCTCTCATAATTACTATACAATTGATTTATATTTGGTCACGAAACTGAATCTAAATCAAGTTCTACTAATGCTAAATTTGATATTTTGAATGTAACTTTAATAACCCTTTGTTGGCTTTTGTAATTCGCAGTAAATCCCATTGATGCTTGTTGTTCAGTCGTAAAAAACCAAAATGTTATACTTTTAGTGGTACATTCACTAACTATTATATGAGTACTACTCAAAACGGGAAATAGTTCCAAAATGAAATTATTAGAGTTTAAAACCGTTTCTTCTATATTACAATTTTAACAGAATTATTATGAAAAAAACTCAACTGCTTTCTCTTTCTTTTCTGTTTGTTCTTACACTAATTATACCTTCTTGTGGGTTTAACATGTTCCCAGTTTCGGACGATGTGAAACTTGGTTCCCAACTCGATGCACAAATTAGATCGAATCCAAGGGAATACCCAATTTCTACAAATCAAGAAGCTACTGCTTTTGTTCAGAATATGGCAAATGATATTTTGCAATCGCCACAAGTGAAGTATCGTGGTCGATTCGCTTACAAAGTTGCCGTAATTAACGACGATAACACCGCAAATGCTTTCTGCACTCCCGGTGGTTATATTTATGTGTATACTGGGCTTATGAAAATGTTAGACAACGAAGCATCGTTAGCTGGTGTTATGGGGCACGAAATCGCACACGCAGAACAAAGACACGGCACTCAAAATATGACGAGAGCCTATGGGTTACAAACAATGTTAGAAATGGTTTTAGGAAATAACCCATCGAGAACTGCACAAATGGCTTCGAATCTTTTTAGTGGTCAAGCTTTGTTAGCCTATGGACGCGACAACGAATCTGAATCGGATTCTTTATCGTTTGCATATCTAAAAACAACTAAATGGTATCCCGGTGGAGCAAAATACTTCTTCAAAAAAATTCAAGACGGAAGAGGTTCAAGTACTGTAGAAAGAATGCTTTCTACGCACCCGCTACCACAAGACAGAATAACTGCATTCGATAAAATGATCCAAAACGCTGGTTTAAAACCACCAACAGAACAAAATTTATTTGCTAGAAATTATCAAGAATTCAAACGGAAACTATAAGACATAACCAAACAACAAAAAAAGCCTTTGTAGAAAAGGCTTTTTTTATGTCTAAAAATTAACAGCAAATTTAAGTGTTAAAATTTCTACCCCCTCCCCCCTTTGGGGGGAGGGGAATTCCCTACAAATCACCCACCAAACCGAACATCTCCCTCTCCCCTTTGGGGAGAGGGGTAATCCCTTTATCCTACTCCTGAATAAATGTAGTTTGTAAAATTATGTTGTTATTTTTATGGACAGATACGAAGTAACTTCCTCTTATGAGGCCTTCGGTGTTTATGGAAATTAACGCATCATCACTGCCAATTGTGTATAAATTCTCTTTTACTATTGCACCACTAATATCTCGAACTACAATCTTCACTTGTGAGTGAACACCTACAAAATCTTCACTTTGAACGAACACATTCCTACCTTGTGGTACTGGATTGGGATACACTCTTGGTGGTAGCGTAAAATCCTTTATAGATGTTGGCGGTAGTCCTTTAGGATAAAATTCAAGCATTGGTGAATTACTCATTGAAATAAAGAGTGAACCTCTGAACGAATTCCATTTTATCAAATGAGACTCATGATGAAATTCAATTTTTTCATTAATATCGTCAGAGTAAACCTTTGAATTCTTTACAACATCTTCAAAGACATACTCAGTAACTTCTTCTCTATTCGCATGAATTTTATAAACAGAAGGCATTAAAAGCTGGTTCCATTGACCTGTACGTCTATAATTATAGATACACCAGATATTCCCTTCATTATCTATATTGATTGAGTTGCAACTATAACTGCTTTTCTGTATACCTTTCTCATCATTGTAATGAATTACTTCTCTATTGGGTGTTAACTTCAACTATGCCTGCAAACTCAATATCTGGTTGCCAAATACCATTCGAATCTTCAAAATAATATGTGCCTGATTTTGTAGACATCCATAGTGAACCATTTGCATCGAATAAATAATCTAAATATTCAACAGGGCTAGTGGGGTTAGTGTCATACTTATCGTCTAGCAGCTTACGTAGAGCGTATTTATCAATAATTTCATGATTTTTATTAAACACAAGTAGCTCCCAAGCTTGCATATCTTTACTTTCTAAAGTACTGAAAAAACTATATGTTCCGTTTTGATGAACTTTCAATTTAAAAAAAGCATCTCATGAACTAAAATCATTTTCGTCACTAGCATAATAGTAACGAATAGTGTCAAACACTCCATTTTTAAAACGCAGTAACTCGTGCCTTGCTCCATTAATCAAAATAAGATTGCCACCTATAACCTTTAGTAACTGAAAAAGTTTTAGCTACAATGAGCAATGATGAATCTGGTAATTCCACCATTTGTTCGAATCTTCGTATATGATATAAAGAATCATAAACAGCATGTTTATGCCAAGTTCTATCAACATATTCCCATAAATGGAAATGTCCAGTCATATATAGGCTATTTGAATACTTAGGTATTAAAGGAGTAGACTCTATTTCATTTATCGTAGGCATTGTGTCAACATTTATATAATTCCAAGTTTTTCCGTCAAAATACATTGTATTTCCAGAATTACTACCTAAAATGTATCCTACCGTAAGTATTTTATCATTTTGAAATGCTAATTGATATGCAAAAGCAATTCTGGGTGATACTATTTCTTGTCCAAAGCAATTTACAAGTGGAAACAAAAGCAGGAAACCTGCAATAAAAGTAACTTTTTCACTTTAGCATCCATCCTGACAAGGATTTTGAGGGTAATTTGGTTGTCAATCTGTTGTTCAAGTATCAGATAAATCACACCTAAGTGTATCTTGAGAATAAACATTCTCAACTGTGAAGAAGAGTAAGAATACACACATCCAAATTACAATTTTGAACATTGGAAGCATCTTTTGGTTATTTTTCTGAAGCTCGGTACTATTGAATAACGTTTTCATAGGGGTTTTCCTTATGATGTTAAAATGTATGATTTATGGTTAAATAATATTGATTGTTAGTTCATAACAAACATAGAAATATATTTTTATATAAATACAAAAAAAAATGTGCAGTTGTAGATTGAAAAAAATTGGTTTTTTTGTCTCCCATAAAGCGTATTTTGATATAGATTACTTATCGAAAAAAAATGTAGAAAAGTAGTGAGTGAAGTATTTTCTTGTTGTTTGGTCGTAAAAATACCCAAAATTCTATACTTTTCATTGGTACAATCACTATCTATTATAGAGGTACTATTTCTTTCTGGAAAATAGTTCTAAAATATTCAAGTTTAATGAATAGAATTAAAATGAAAACCAAATGTAGTTACAGAAAACAAAAAAGCCTTTGTAGATTAGGGCATTTTTTAAACTATCTGCAATGTAATCCGTCTAATTGGTGTTTCTTTTTGTGAAATTTTCAATTACTCAAAACACTAAAGAATGACCTTTTTAGAAAAAGTTGCTCTACGACAACAACAAACAAAAACACAATTGTGTATCGGACTTGACCCTGACCTTTCAAAAATTCCAGAATATTATCATACCAAGCCAAACCCGATAAGCTGTTTTACAAAAGATATTATTGATGCAACTTCGCACGTGGCAACATCGTATAAGCTAAACTTTGCTTTTTATGAACAATACGGAATTGAAGGAATCAAAGCCTTAGAAGAAACAAAAGAATATATTCCAGCGGAAATTGTTACTATTGCCGATGCAAAACGAGGTGATATTGGCAATACGTCAAGTGCGTATGCAAATTCAATTTTTACTCAATTACAATTCGACGCAATAACGGTAAGCCCATATATGGGACGCGATTCGGTAGAGCCATTTTTAGACTACGAAAACAAATGCGTTTTTGTACTTGCATTAACATCTAATTCTGGTTCCTTTGATTTCCAAAGAACTACCATAAATTCAAAGTATTTATATGAACTTGTTATTGAAAAATGTTTAGAATATGACAAAAAAGCAACAGTTGGGTTTGTAGTCGGTGGAACACACCCTGCAGAATTAGCAACAATACGTTCAACAATTCCAGAAATTCCATTATTGATCCCCGGAATTGGATCTCAAGGTGCATTGGCAGAAGAAGTGATGCAAGCAAACGGAAAAGGACCTGCTTTTTTCAATAGTTCTCGAGCTATCCTGTATCCTCAAATTGAATACCCTACATATATTGACACCGTACGAATAAAAGCAGAAGAATTTGCTGCCTCACTCCCTTTACAATCAAGATAATGGACTATAACGATAATCATTCTTTTCAAACACAAAACGAAACTTTTACCACTGTACCTCAAGTAAAAAAACCAAAATTTATTTTGGCAACAGTGCTCTTTATTTTAACCCTTGCATCTTGCATATTTGCAGGTTTTAGTTGGGCTGGTACTGATGTAGTAGATGCATTTTCAATTCAAATAGCCGTAATGTATGGTGTTTTGATAATGGTGTTTTTATTGGCGCACGAATTAGGACATTTTTTTGCAGCTCGTTACCATAAAATAGATGTAACACTACCGTATTTCCTACCGTTTCCATTATTTTCCCCATTTGGAACAATGGGCGCATTTATAAAAACAAAAACACCAATACATTCAAAAAAAGTCTTGTTTGACATTGGAGTCTCAGGTCCGTTAGTAGGGTTTATAGTTTGTTTACTATTCTTGATTATTGGGTTACTAACATGCCCTTCTATAGAATATTTATATACTATTCATCCTGATTATCAATACTCTAATTGGGATACAACAGGTTTGTACTTTGGGGATACAGTGTTGTTTGAAATATTGAAACATATAGTAAGAGCTCCTTCGTACCTTCCGCCGATGAACGAGATTTATCATTACCCATTTTTATGTGTTGGTTGGTTCGGATTGTTTGTAACTGCAATGAATTTGTTGCCATTTGGTCAATTAGATGGTGGACACATTCTCTATGCAATGTTCGGTAGAAAACAACACACCATTGCTAAAATTTCATGGTGGTTTTTATTAGTATTAGGATTAGGAAATGGATTCGGATATCTATATTCTTTACTACAAATAGATATACCGGGTTATTTCTTTATTACCTTACAAGATTACTTCCTTCCAGTACTTCAATGGATCTCTGAAAATGCAGCTTGGTATTT
>JBDNFX010000087.1:0-13200 GCA_041689575.1 Kapaibacterium sp. (SeqCode) | reverse complement strand
TTTATTAATACTGAATAACCCTTATTACTAAGAATAGATGATAATCTTGATCCAATTTCCCCAAAACCAATTATTCCTATAGTACCTACATTTCTTTTTGCTATTTCTAAACAAATCAGAACGTATTCACAAACAGCAATTGCATTCGAACCTTTCGCATTTGCAAGTTCAATTCCATTTTCTTTGCAATAATTGTGATCAATATGGTCTTCGCCTGAAGTTGCTGTTCCAATAAATGAAACTGTAGTCTCAGAAAGCAACTGAGAATTTACTTTCGTAACCGAGCGAATGAACAATGCATCGGCATTTACTTTTTTAAGAAACGTATTCGTAATTTCTCTGTATCCTACTCGAAAAACTTCAATGAATTTATATTGAGAAAAAAATTCATCAATGAGGATTACACTATCGACTACGACACTATATTTCTTCATTGTAGACTTTATACTGATTTAGAACGATCAGGACGAGAACTATTCTTAGAGAATGGTTTTGAAGAAGAATATTCTCGTTTTTTAAAAGGTTTATCTCGGTCGAAACTTCGTTTAGGATACGTGGATCTACTTCGAGAAACATCTGAACGGAATTCTTTTCTATCATAACGTTTTACTGGTTCGCCGGTAATAGAACCTTCAAAAATTAAAACAAAGTTGGCTTTAACTTTTTCTTCAGAAAACTTTTTGTGAAGTTCTTCAAACGTTCCTCTGTGATAGGTTTCATACGGCAATGTTAGGTTCATTCCAACGAAAGCACGTCTGGATGGGGCAAGTTTTGCCGCTGCTTCTAAGACTTGAACTAATCTATAAGGAGTTTCTAAAAGTATTACTGTTCTGGGTTCTTGAAGGAGCTCTTCTAATTCTTTTCTGCGTAAACTTGGTTCTCTATTCACAAACCCTGCATAAAGGAATTGATTTGTTGAAAATCCACTGACAACTAACGCAGACATTATACTTGTAGGACCAGGAACTGCCGAAATAGTAATTGCATTGTCAATACAGTAGCGAACTAAAAGCGAACCGGGGTCAGCTAACAAAGGAGTACCTTGATCTGAAATTAAGGCAACATTTTTTCCTGCTTTTAATTTTTCAATTACTGTAAAAGTCTCTACTTCTTCGTTATGTTCATTTAGTTCAATGAGTGGTTTTGAACTATTAACTTCACGTAAAAATTTTGCCCCAATTTTGTGTTCTTCACACACCACAAAATCGACGAATGACAGAGTTTTTGAAGCTCGCATACTTACATCGTCCTTGTTTCCAATGTGCATAGATACAATGAATAAAGTTCCTATCTCTGGTTTTATTTTTTCGTTATCTTTGTCGTATTCGTTGTGATGTTTCATAGTATAAATAATAAAAGTGCCACATTCTCTAAACGAAATATGACACTTTTGATTTGTAAGGTATCTTTTTAGATGTTAGACTTTTTCTAACGCTTGGTTGATATCCCAAATAAGGTCTTCGTAATGTTCGATGCCAACTGATAGACGTATCATTTTGCTAGTAATTGACATTGCCTCACGTTCTTCAACGGCTACACCAGAATGAGTCATCGACGCTGGATGTTGTGCTAAGGATTCTGTTCCACCTAAAGAAACAGCTAATTTGATTAGTTTTAATGAATTTAAGAAACGGAAACTTTCTGCTTCACCACCTGAAATATCAAAAGAAACCATTGCTCCTGCACACTTATATTGGCTCTTATAAACTTCATATTGAGGATGGTTTTCGTCTATTAATCCTAAATAATAGATTTTTTCAATCTTAGGATGGCTTTGTAAATATTTTACAATGTAATGTGAATTCTTTGCTTGAGCTTCCATTCTAATTTTCAAAGTTTCTAAACTTCTCATCAATAACCAACTTGTTTTTGGACCAGCCATTGTTCCCATAGCTGAACGTAGTTTTTTTACTCTTGCCATTAGTTCATTTGATCCTAAAACTGCACCAGCAATTACATCTGAATGTCCACCAATGTATTTGGTAGCAGAATAGATAACGAAATCTGCACCGTGATCTAATGGATGTGACCAAAGTGGTCCCATATATGTGTTGTCAACAGCAACAACCACTTGAAAATCTGGAGTAGAAAGTAAATCTGCTGCTTTTTTTGCTTCTCGAATATCTATTATAGAACAAGTAGGGTTAGCAGGTGTTTCCACATAAATAAATGCAGGGCGTCCTAAATTACATTCTTTTGCAATAGTTACTATTTCTTCAGCACTATGTGAACTATTAAAAGCAACAACATTAATGTTGAATTTAGAAAGTACTTTTTTGATAAAAACATCTGTTCCACCATACAATGGACTTGAGTAAACAATCAAATCTCCGGGTTTCAGAAACTCCATCAACAATGTTGCAATTGCTGACATTCCACTTTCGAATAATGCACAAGATTCTGCTTTATCCCATAGTTTGAGACGTTGTTCAATAATTTCTAAATCAGGGTTGTTAAAGCGACTGTACGAAAGTGGGGCAGATTCACTAGGTCCAAGTTTACGACGACCAGACATAAAATCAAAAGAAGCTTTTCCTTCTTCAGCGTTTTTAAATACAAATGTTGATGTTTGAAAAACTGGGCATTTTACTGCTCCTTCAGACCATTCAGGGTTGTACCCATAGGTCATCATTAAACTTTCGGGGTGGAAATCATTATCGTCAAGTGTATACATAGTAGATTAGATTTTGATTAAGAAGATTGAAGATTGGAATACAAAAATACAAATCATTATTCCTATTACCAAACTTTCAACATTTAGTTTGTAAAACATAGACTTTTATCAATTCTAATTTTTCGTAATCTTCCTAAGGATATTTCCTTTTAAATCTATTTCGTAAATGTTACATTGAGCAGAATTGTACGGATACATACTGACTATGATTTTGTTCTGAGGTGTAAAAGCTGTGGGATTTCCAAATTTCATATACATACAATGTTGAAAGTTTCGTTTTCATTTTCATATCCTTTTTATCGCATTACTGCACATTTAGTTTGTAAAACTTCGCCTGTGAATGAATGAAGAAGTGTAATAGTACAATAACCATTTGAAAACTTAGAAAAATCGATAGATTCTACTCTTGTAGTTCCTTCGATATAATCGATATTCTTTTCAAATATACTTTTTCCCTATATATCAAGTATTTGCAAGGTACTTTGAAATAGATATTTCAAACAATAGAAACCATTTAAGGTTTTCTTACACTTTTTAAATTGATGGTGAAGGTGTAGAATTTAAATTAACACACAAATTTAATTTCACATTACCAAATATATCGTAATTTATCTACTTCGAACTGTTGAATATGCTTTGTTGAAAAGAACATCGTTCCCAAATTTGTTTTTGGATTCTCGAATTGCTTCTTCAAAACTTTTAACAGCACTCATAAAATCTGTTAAGGCAGTTTGTTGAGCTTCTTTCGGTAAAACTGTAGAAGTAAATTGATACTTTATAAAGAGATCATTTACTTTTTTAGAATTTGAGTTTAGAAACAGTTTATATTCTTTCAATACTTTTGTAGCTACTGATGCAGATTTTGCTTTTTTCAGTCGTTCTACATATCCTAAAAGTAATTTAGTATTTTCAAGGTTAAATCGACGAAGTTCTCTTTGCCCTTCAGTTAAGGTGTCTTGTTTTTTTAAAGAACTAAGATATCCTTGTTCCAATTTTTTCCTTACCGAAGTAGAATCTGCAAAATGTTGAAAGAATGAATCGAATTGTTTTTTGATTTCCAATGAATCTTTGTATTTGATTTGCAACTGTTGAGCTACATCGTAAAAATTTTTAGAAACAATATTTGTTTTTGCCATTGTGTAATACAGCAAGGTGTCACCATCTATTTTGGGAATAATGTTTGGATACATTTCTAAAAGTATGGAAACTTTTTCTTGGATTACTTGTAAAGAATCCACTTGGGCTTGAATAAAAGGAATTCTTGTTTTTAACTGGTCAGGCGATGAAGATTGAAACATCTCAGTTAATTCATACATTGATTCATTCAAATAGACTATTTGTACCAAAGCAACATTTCTGATTTTCATTACATCAGCTGGTAGTTTTGGTTGAGCAATCAACGTAGCAATTGAACTTGAAAAAAGTATAATAATTAGGAGAGAATTCCTTAAAAAAATCATAGATCCATTTTCTGTATTTTAACAATATGTTTTAATGCTTCACGAACACTTAATGGTTTTAGTTTTACCTTTTCGACAAATTCTATTACTTCCTTTGGTTTGGTCTTAGCATATTCCCGCAATGCCCACCCAATAGCTTTTTGATGAAAAAACTCAGTTGAATGTGAATGTTTTTGAATCACATCGAAAAGGAAGTTAGTATCAGTTTGGTTTCTGTAGGTTAACTGAAAAATAATTGAAGCTCTGTTGAGCCACATATTTTTATGATTTGACCAACCTCGTAAAGTATTCATTGAAGGCTCTTTGTTCTCTTTTACAAATGAGCCAACAATATTAGCAGAAAGTATGTCTACTGTGTCCCACCACGATTTATTCGTCAAATAAAATTCGGCATATTGCAAAAAATTCTTTGGGGATTTTTGTTTGTACTTTTTTAAAATTGTAATACCAAGATATTGAAATTCTCGTTCATTTTGATCCCAAAGTTCGTTCACAAATTCTAAAATTTCTTCACCCGTTTTTGTTTTTAGGCTGTCTACAATATGTTTTGTACTTTCTTTTAAAACAACAGAAGGCATACCAAAGTATTGAAATTTGTATTTCATGTACTTCGACATACCTTCTGCTCGTATTGGGTCGCTATTTCTATTGAATATTTCGTATAATTCTCTAATCTGCATCAATTTTAGATTCAATAATTGCTAAGACTGCTCCTGATGAGACTTGTAGGACTTACAAATTGGTAACCACCCATTATTCGAGGACGGTCGACAACGATTCCTCCTGCTAATGTACATTTATGTGCAGTCATAGAATTAGTCTAAAAATTTTTGAAGTGTAGTTTCTAAATTTTGACCACGAAGTTCTTCACTTGTTGCTACTATATTCCCTTTATCGTCTACTAAAACTACTGTTGGTATTCCTGCAACTTCGAACAATTCCGCTAACTTACTTTTGAAACCATCCTTAACAAATCCATGGTTCCAGGGCATATTCAATTTCGCTTTTTCACGATGATTTAAAACTTTCTGAGGACTTTCATCGAAAGAAAGACTAACAATAGTAAATCCTTTTTTGCCCTTAAATTTTTCGTACGTGCTATGTAAATTACCCATTTCAGCCATACACGGTCCACACCAAGTTGCCCAAAAATCGATTATGTAATAATTGCCTTTCATTTTGTCAGTTGAAATTTCTTTTCCTTCTTCAGAGATACTTTTTAGACTAAATGATGGAACTTGTTTTCCAATAACGATTCTTTTTTCAGGATTATATTCAAACACGATATTTTTCAGATATTCATACCCATCGAGATCTTTTAAAGCAGAAGCATATACATCTTGATGAATTGATGATTTTTGTGCTTTTGTTTGACTTAATAAAGAACTGTAGACACTTAATTTACTACTAAGCTCGTGATCTTCTTGACAAAATTTTATTACTTCTTGGAATTGTTTTTCTAAGTTATCTTTATAAACTATTGAAAGTGCATTGGAAAATACGTTGTTGTTTTCAATAGTCCATAAGTTCGAAGAATAAGGAATATCCTTGAAGAATCGTTCTGCTACATTTGTATCGTAATTTCCTTTTTCATTGGGATCTGACTTATACATAAATTGTGATAGGATATAATATGCATCACAAAGTAATTGAATCTTTTTATCCCTGTTTTTAGCTCTATAGGAAAACAAAGTATTATTCCATTTGTTAATATCATATTCAAAACCATCCATACTGCTGTTATTTTCTTGGTAACTCATATACTTACTATAAAACTCACGTTCCATTTTCACAAACTCTTGGTCTAATTCGATTTTTGTACGTAATGGTTCTGTTAATACTGTTACAGTAAAATCTGAACTTGGTTTTAAAAGTTTAGAGGGATCGAAAACTACAACAGCTTTTCCATTTACAACTGGAATTGTGCTTATATAATCTCCTGCCATATCTTCAGACAATGTTCCGGCAGTACCGTGAGATGTACGTTCTGAGGGTCTACCCTGAAACATATGAATATACATAACTTGATATTTGAAAGTAGCTTTATTAGAAGGAATTTCCAATTTATACGTTCCATCAGGTTGTTTGAATAATGGTTTTGATTTAGAAAAATCAAACCCATCATCTTCTGTAAGAATCCGTACTCCATCATCGGGTAATTGAAGTGGCTGAAGTTTCATATCCAATTCAATGATATTTTCTTCATTAGAAGGTAAAACTATGTTGAAAGGAGAATGATATGGTGCATTCACTACCAAAAATATCTTTGCATTTTTAGTTTCTGAAGTAATTTCAAACTTTCCATTTTTAATTGGAAATGATTGTTCGTACATACCCATAAATTCAGAAGTTATGGCAATTAGTCCTTCCTTGATTAACTTAGAATCGGAACCATATACTGTCCCTTTAATCGTAACTTGGCTTTGTAAAGAGACCGTAAATATAATACTAAGGAGTATTACTAATGCTGTTTTCATAATGTGGTAATTAGGATATATGTAAAATAGAAATGGAATTACGATAAAAATACTAAAATTTCATTAGAAATGAATAGATTTTTGTCAATGGCATAATTCAAAACTTTTACTCAATTTTTTTACAAATGTATTCTGCGCCTTGAATAAGTTTAAGACGGTCAATTTCACCTTTTCTGTTATTCATAAATTCAACTTCCGCTTGGGTAACTTTTAAGAAATATTTCCAAGTATTATGAGCATACAACTGGAATTTTTCTTGTCCTGTTGCCTGAAGAAATAATGTTCCATCTTCGTTGGTAACTGTTAAATTCATATTGTCGTCTAATTTATAGACACCGACATATTTAGAAAGTACTGAATCATCAACTGAAATTGAAGGACGCAGTTCCTGAACGATTTTGGTAGTATCTAAAAAATATTGCCCTATATCAGTTATAGAAATCCCTGTGTTATTTGTTAGAAGTACAATTCCAACTGAATTTAAAGTATCAAAACCTATAAATGAAGAAAACCCACCAGTTTGACCAGAATGCATCAAAACTGTCTTAGGCATTCTTTTCCTTTTATACCATCCTAAACAAACATCAATATTTTCAGATTCTTCAAATGTCGTTTGAGAAGTATTAGCGATTAAATCACGAATAAATGGATTTTTCGAAAACAGACAATTTTGCACAAAAATTGACATATCAAATACTGTAGACTTAATACCACCTGCTCCTGCAAAGGTAGGCAAATCCCAAAAGTCCGCATCATTTAGAAAACTGTACCCTTTTATTCTTCTGTATTGAATGTTTTTAGGAACTACAACATAAGATTCTGACATTCCAAATGGTTTAAATATACGTTCAGTCCATAATTTTTCTAAGGAAGAATTTAAGCGCTGTTCTAAAACATAGCCTAATAGTGCAACACCAAGGTTTGAATATTGACTTTTTAAACCTGGTTTATACAACAACGAAGCAGTATCTAAATATTGAAAGAATTGTTCTTGAGTGTAATCTGAAAATGGATTATTTGGATTCTTTGGTTTAAAATTGGTGGGCATCCTAACCAAGCCCGACGTATGATTTGTTAAATTTTTTAACGTAAAATTCTCGTCACTAAATGTTGGGGTTTTATGTCCTTTCGGAATATACTTCAAAGCATAATCATCTAAACCTATTTCATTATTCGTAACAGCAGTTTGCAATAATAAAGAAGTAAACACTTTAGAAATCGAACCAATTTCAAAAAATTGGTGCTTTAAAGTATCTAAAGGAGTCTCATCACCAATAGAAAAATATTCTATTGAATCCTTAGTAATAATTGCACCCGCAACAACACCTTTGTTAAACTGATTATACCGAACATCAAGAATTGACCGAACAGTCTCATCGATATTTACTTTGTATTGAGCAAAGGTTGGAACAGGAGAAATAAGTAAGACAAAAAATAGAAAATATATTGAACGAAACATAGTAACCTTTCTGCTTTGGAATAATTAGGTAATGTACAAAAATAAGTGAAACAATCGACAATAATCTTAAGATTACCTTAAAAGAACGTTGAATTCTTTTGAACGATTAGAAGAGAATTCTATTAGAATCCCAACCAAGAAGTAAGCATCTATAGAATATATAATATATCTATCTTGGTAATTTAAAATATTTTCCGTATATTTGAAATCTTTTCTAAAATCGTCGCTTTTAAATTGTCAAACTAATTTTACTTCTAATTGAACAAGAATTTTTTCAGCGACGAGAAAAAACACATTGTTCACTAGGAATTTTGGAGCTTTATAGAATGTCTGTTGAAACAACTGATACTCTTTCCGAAAACGTTGCTACTGTAGATTTCGAAACTGCAATAGAAGGAAATCGTTCACGCCACCTAACGGCTGCTGAACGACGTACTGCGATCACTTCAGCTTTTGAAGAAGATTTTAACGACGTTATCGATGATTCTACGTTCTTATCTATGTACGAAAAAACCATTACAAACATCAAACAAGATGAACTTGTAAGTGGTAAGGTTGTCCTTATGACGAAAGATGAAATTTTCGTTGATATTGGATTTAAATCATTAGGTGTTATTCCTCGTGCTGAATTTATTACTGCGGATACATTAGAAATTGGTGACCAAGTTGATGTATTTGTTGAAACAATTGAAGATGCTTCCGGTAAGTTAGTGCTTTCTCGTCGTAGAGCAGACTTTATGAAAACTTGGGAAGATATTCTTAAACTTCACTCTGAACAAAAAGTTATCCCAGTTAAAATTCTTCGTAGAATCAAGGGTGGAATGGTTGTTGATTTACTTGGTATTGAAGCATTCTTACCAGGTTCTCAAATTGATGTTCGTCCTGTTCGTGATTTTGACTTCTGGGTAAATAAAGTTATAGATGTTCGTGTTGTGAAAGTTAATCACCCGAACGAAAATGTTGTTGTTTCTCACAAAGTTCTTCTCGAAGAGCAATTGTCTGAACAACGTGGTGTTATCCTTGAAAAATTAGAAAAAGGTCTTATCTTAGAAGGTACTGTTAAAGCAATTTCAGACTTCGGTGTATTCGTAGATCTTGGTGGTGTTGATGGTTTAGTACACATTACAGATCTTTCTTGGGGACGTGTTTCGCATCCATCTGAAGTTGTTGAACTTGACCAAGTTGTTAAAGTTGTTGTTCTTGATTTTGATGCTGACAAACGTCGTATCTCTTTAGGAATGAAACAACTTACTGCTCACCCTTGGGATACTATTGGAGAGAAATACGAAAATGGTACCACTGTTCGCGGTAAGGTTGTTAGCTTAACTGATTATGGTGCTTTCATTGAAATTGAAAAAGGTATCGAAGGTCTAATCCACATTTCTGAAATGTCTTGGACTCAACATATCAAGCATCCATCTCAAATGGTATCAATGGGTCAATCTATTGATGCAATTGTGTTGAATATTGATAAAGATAGTAAAAAACTTGCTCTTGGAATGAAACAATTAGAACCAGATCCTTGGCAAGATTTATTAGCCAAATTCCCTGTTGATTCAGTTCACCAAGGTATTGTTCGAAACCTAACTAACTTTGGCGTGTTTGTAGAATTAGAACCTGGTGTTGATGGTTTAGTACACATTAGCGATCTATCGTGGACTAAGAAAATCCGTCATCCGGGCGAATTCGTGAAAAAAGGTGAAGAACTTGATGTTATCGTTTTAAATATCGATGCAGACAATAGAAGAATCGCACTTGGACACAAACAAATTACTGACAACCCATGGGAAGTTTTTGCTGACAAATACAAAGTTAGTGCTGAAACCGAAGGAAGAATTGAAAGAATAATTGAAAAAGGTGTTATCGTTGAATTGCCTGATGGTGTTGACGGTTTTGTACCAGTTTCTCAATTATCATTCGCTCCAGTTCGTGTTATTGCAGACTTCTTCCAAGTAGGTGAAATGTTACCTTTGAAAGTTGTTGAATTTGACCGTGAAGCGAAAAAGATTGTCCTTTCTCCTGTAGAATACCTACGTGGGAAAGACCAAGACGTCCTAGATCAATACAATGCACAACACCCAGTTCCTAATGCTGAAAAGTATTCTACTGCTGACGTACCTGCAATTGACAAATCAGAATTAGATGCAGCTGCTGAAGCTGTCGGTTTTGGAATCGTTTCTTCTTCAAAATCTGATGATAACTCTTCTGATGATGCATCAGCTGAAAAAGCATAATTGCCTTTTTAGTTAAACTAAAAAAAGCCCATCATTTGATGGGCTTTTTTTTTGATAAAATTTGTAAACTATTTGAATACTTTTTTGAGTAAGTTAAATTTTTCAAAGGAACTTTCTGTACCTTCACGTAAACGTTTAATATTTGCTCTGTGCGTAAGGAAAACTATTGTAGTCACAAGAATACTCGTACAAACAAGAATAACAAACTCTCGCAACTCGTATGGACTTGAAAAATAGCGAACAGAAACAATAATAGGTAGTAAAACAGCTGCAGACATTGAAGAAACGGAAATTATGCCTGTTGACAAAAATACAAGGACAAAACCTAAGAATGTTATTGAAATATCGATTGGAGAAACCCCTATCAACATACCTAATATTGTGTTTATCCCTTTTCCACCTTTAAACGAAACAAAAGGAGAGAAAATGTGCCCTAACACAGCCAAAAGTCCTATTGCTAGTTTTGTCCCAATAAACGAATTGAAAAGGTAAAATTCAGCACCTAAAAAGCTCAAAAGGAATACTGGTATGAATCCTTTTAGAACATCTAAGATTTGAACACTAATTCCAGCCTTCCACCCTAAAATTCTGTACACATTCGTAGAACCAATATTTTTACTACCGAGTTCTCGAATATCAATTGAATAAAATATTTTAGAGATAATTAGACCAAATGGGATAGAGCCACAAATGAAACTCCCCAATAATAACAACGCAAATTGAAACATTCTACTTCTTAGATTATTCTAACTTACATTCGATATACGATGTTCTAACAATTCGTAACACATATTTCTATCTTCAGCTAATTGGGAAAGGAACAAATCCAAAGTAGGGAATTTCTGTTCATCTCGAATATAATTATGGAAAGTAATATTTATTTTGTGGTCGTAAATATAATGATTGAAATCAAAGAAATGTACTTCTAAAATTGGATTTTCAGATTCAACAAAAGTTGGACGAACTCCGATATTTGCCATACCATAATACCGTACGCCATCAAGCTCTGAAGAAACAAAATATACACCATTTTTAGGTAGCAACTTAAATTCATCTAAAGGTACAACATTGGCAGTAGGAATACCGAGTTTCCTACCTCTACCGTCGCCAGAAACAACATTGCCTAGTAATGTATACTCATAACCAAGCATTTTTCTAGCTTCGTTTAAATCACCTTGAAGTAAAGCGGTTCTAATTTTTGTTGAACTTACTTTTTCACCATCTATATTTAATGCAGGTATTTTCTCAATTGCAAATTTATACTGTTTTGAAAGTTTTGTTAAAAGATCTTCATTCCCAGCTCTATCTTTCCCAAAAGCATGGTCATGACCAATAAGTAAGGTATGAATTCCAATTTTTTCTACTAAGTATTTCACAAAAGTTTCAGGATCTGTTTGCGCAAATTCCTTTGTAAAGTTTACAACAACTGTATCGGATATTTTCATTTTATAGAAAAGATTTAATCGCTCATAGATAGTTGTTAATAATTGGATTTCTGGTTTATTAGGATTTTTTAGAACTATTTGTGGATGGGGATCAAAAGTAACAATAAGACTTCTTGCATATTCAATTGAGTCAGATAACTCATTTAATCGTTGCAAAATCAATTCATGTCCCTTATGAACACCATCGAAAGTTCCCATTGAAATTATCGTATTTGGATTAAATCCAACAGCATCTAAATTTGAATGTATATACATATAAAGTACCTCATTGAAATTAATAAAACTAAAATTTTTTGCTAACAAAAAAACCATCGATATAATTATATCATCGATGGTTTCAAAGGAAATTGTTATCTTCTTGCTTGATCTTTAGGAGGAACCTTTGTTGCAATTCCTTTGTCTAAAAATTTCACAAATTCTTCTTCGCTTCTAGTATAAGATATTGTTGCAATTGTTTTATCATCAGGTGAAATAATCACATATAATGGAAGTGCAACATCTCTAAATCTATCCAATTGCATACGTTTATTAGAAACATAAGGTTCTTGAGGACGGTCGGTATACAACTGGACTTTTACATATTGATCTAATCTATCTCGAATAGCTTCTTTTACGAACATATTTTTTTCCATCCAGCGGCAGTTTGTACACGTAAATCCTGTAAAATCTAAAAATATTGGTTTACCAGTTTTTTTCGATTCTGCAAGTGCTGCTTTATAATCTGAATGCCAATTGTCGTGAGAAAAATAATCTTTCGATTCAACTTTTTTATGAGTAACAACTTCTTTAGAATTAGTAACCACATCAGCCGATGTCGACCTATTCATTAACTCTCGGTAGTTATCCGGAGGTAAAAATGCATCAAGTTCTCCAAGAGGTTTGCCAAAAAGCCCTGACAAGAAATAGAACGTACACGTCATAAAGATTATGACAAAAACAGCACGCAATGCACCTACTTTTTCAAGAGGAGTATCTAATGGCATTCTGAAAATACCTAAAAGATACATAGAGCATAGCAAACTACAACCTATCCAAACAGATAAAAACAACTCACGGGATAAAATTCCCCAACCCCATACTAAATCAACATTCGAAACAAATTTCAAAGCAGCAGCGATTTCTAAAAAACCCATAACTACTTTTAAGTTGTTCATCCATCCACCTGCTTTAGGAAGTGAATTTAAAGAGCGTGGAAATAATGAAAGTAAGAAAAATGGAATTGCAAATGTTCCGGAAAATGCTAACATTCCAATAATTGGGTAGAACCATTCTCCATCAGATGCAGATATCAATGCAGTTCCTACAAATGGAACTGTACAAGTAAATGATGTTAAGGAAAAAGTAAGACCCATTAATATGACCGAAAAAATTCCATTTTGTCGTGAGGCCATATTTAGTTTATTTAGAATTTTTGTTGGAACTTGAATTTCAAAAGCTCCAAACAAATTAAA
>JBDNFX010000086.1:0-3490 GCA_041689575.1 Kapaibacterium sp. (SeqCode) | reverse complement strand
CCAGCTTCACCACATAGTTCAAGCGAAAAAAACTCCGGTGGTCTCACTTGAAAACATTCATTTTGATACGTATCAAAAAGTTTTTGGAGACCCGAAACAGAAGTTGAAACTTCGTTTTGGAGTTTTTCGAATGATTCTTGGGAAGAAGTTGTGTTCACAATCAATAAAGTTTAATCATCGTTTTCGGTAGAATCTTCGTCGTCCTCATACATTTCGGATTCATCATACATAGAAGTAGAAAACTCTTGTTCAGTTAATTCGGCTTTACCTTCTAAGCGTTCACGAACTCTGTAACCAGAGCCACGAACAGAATATAAAATTCTTTCTTGACCAGGTTTTTCAATTTTATTTCGTAAACGTTTAATATAGACATCAATAATATTCGATTCAGAATCGAAAGCTGTTTTCCAAACGTGTTGCATGATTAATGAACGAGAAACAATCTTGTTTTTGTTTCTCATTAAATATTCAAACAACAAATATTCTTTTGTTGTAAGTTCAATTTCTTCGTTAAAACGATATGCTAAATGCGAAACTGTGTCAAGTACTAAATCATTGCAATAAATTTTGGTATTTTTTTCTGTTGCTGTTCTACGGGAAATAGCACGAATTCTTGCAACTAATTCTTCGAAATGGAAAGGTTTCGGTAAGTAATCATCAGCACCTAAATCTAATCCCATTACTTTATCGTCGGTAGTTCCACGAGCAGTTAGCATTAAAATCGGAGTTGCTAAACCAGCATTTCTAATTTCAGTAAGTACGGCCATCCCACTTTTACGAGGTAACATTACATCTAAAATTATCACATCGTAATAATGGTTCAACGCTTGTTCTAAACCTGTTACGCCATCGTGTGCAACTTCAACAGTATAACGTTCTTCTTCTAAGCCTGATTTAATAAATTTGGCTACTTTTTTTTCGTCCTCAATTACTAAAATTCTCATCAATTTAATCCAGATATTTTATAGAATATGCTTATAAGTTATAATCAATCTCAACAGTTTTATTTACTGAAGATTACAATTTGATGACGAAATTCATTTTCAGTTATTTTTTCCGTACATAAACTGGACGTATTTCTCTCATTCCATTATCATATTCTAAAGAGATATAGTACATCCCATTTGCAGAATAAGTACCATCAGTTCTTGTCCCATCCCAACGATCGCAATAAGAAACATTCTTAGTTCTAGGTGAATTTTGAATAGGTTCAGCAACAATTCGATTATTCTCATCGTAAATTTTTATCGACAAATTAGAACTTTCTGGTACACTATAGACTATTTCTGCAGATTCTTTTAATGGGTTAAAGGGGTTTGGAGCAACAATGACTAAATCTGGATTGCTTTCAGTTGGGAAAACTATTGTAGTATCAGAAATAACACAAGAATTTAACGAACATATTCTCATCACCATTGATGTAGGTAACTTAGTAGGTAATGAACTCCACTCGTAAAAACCAGTAGAAGCAGAAAGTGTAGTTATTTCTGTGAATGTAGTACCTGAATCGATAGAATAATATATAGAATACATATCAGATAATGATATTGAATCTTGTTTCCATCTGATAGCAATGTACGGACAAGGAGTAATTCCTCTTTCGACAGTTGAATTTATCAATCGTGGAAATACATTTAAAGAAAGTGTATCGCCCACTAAAACTCCTGAAGAGGTAGTGCTTACTCGGAAATACATTACTTTTCCCTGATCTGTTGCTTCGAAACAATCGAAATATGGACAAGGGACTGTTGCTAAGAATGAAAATGACCCTGCTTCGTTCTTTGTAATTGCAGAATCTACAAAAGTCCAATTTACTTTATCGTACGAATATTCTAATCGAACTGGTTTGGCACAAAGTGATTGACCCGTTATTTTTATCTTATCACCCGATGTAGCAAAATTAGGTATAGTTGCTTTCGAAACAAAAGTTGTACAAATTAAAGGACTTCCTAATGCATACGTTTGTTTTGTAGTAGTGACGATAATGTCATTTAAACCATCGCCCTCTAAATCTGCAATTGCTACGGCTCGAATTTGTTCAAAAGGAAAATTCTTTTTGTACACAATTTGAAATGGATCACCAGAAAGAAATTCTTTACTTTTATAGTCTCGCAATCGAAGCACTTTTAATTCTGAACCATCTACCAAAATCATTTCTTCTTTTCCATCTGGTTGACCATCTAAATCATTGATAGCGGCTAACCAACCAGAAATTTTTGCACTTGCAATAGTATCAAATTTTCTAAATGGAATTGGTGGAACAGCTTTTAAAACTTCATCTGTTCTATAGCGAAGTACACTTATTTTACTTTGTGCAACGGCAAAATCCTTACTCGATTGCGTAACAACTATTTCATTGCCAAGATTAAACGGAAAATACTTTGGTCCGTTCCCAGCAGGAAATTCGTTCGAACGATCTGTTCCATCAACATTTCCAATCCCTAATGACCATAAGTGATTTGAATCACCCACAAAGGGAACAATATCAGAATTAGGAAAAGTAATTGGTTCAATAAAATTAAAGTTCGGTACTTCTTGAAACAAATGAAGTTTAGATTTCCCAATTGAAGTATCTCTTCCAGTGTATTCTTCAGAAACGATATAAAACTTTTTTTCAACTTCAGATTCATTTTCTACATCAGTAAATGTATATGGTATCATTCGAATTATTGGTCGAATTGCCCCTGAAGTTAAGGTTGAATTTATAAAATACGGACGAATTGCAAATGATGGTTGTTCTTCAATAACTCGTAAACCTGCTACATAAGGAGTATTTGCAAATGTTACAATAGTAGAATCTATACCTGTAGCAACAGAACTTTGAATAGAAATGGAAGGATAAAAAGAAGGAAATATGACAGCATCATCTAACCTGGAATTCGAAAAAGTTAGATCTACAGATGGGATATAAGAAGTAACTTCAGGACCGGTATAAAAACGATATTGTTTTTGATCGGAAGCATCAAAAAGAGCTAACGGAGAATCAAACTCATTCATTTTGAACATTCCAATTCCTCTAAAGAATGGAGTTTTATTTCCAAATTGAATGTCAGGTTTCGACATATTTACTCGCACATAAATATACCAAGGTCGTCGGGGTGAAGAACTTCTATCTGCACGAGCATAAAATGGAGTTACTGAAGCAAATGTATTGGGTACAAAGTTTCCTAGGCTTACGGCTAAACGACGAACCAATTTTAAAGAGTCTGTATTTGGAATTACACCCACTACCCCAGCGTATGCAACGGAATCTCGGTTTCGGACTTGTTCATACCCTTCTAAACATAGAACCATTGTTTGGTCACCCGATTGGGAAAATGAACTTTCAGTCGTTGTATCGATTAATAGCGAGATTTTACTTGCGGTAATTCCCGCATCAAAAGGAAGTCCAGAAATTCGTTGTCTACCATAAGCATCTAAAATGACAATTTCACCATTAACGTAGGCAACTATTTCATTAGGAGCACGGAAAAAATCAGCACTAATTGGT
>JBDNFX010000085.1:0-7578 GCA_041689575.1 Kapaibacterium sp. (SeqCode) | reverse complement strand
GCATCTCCGTGAATTAGTACTGGTAATACTTTCGAAGAAGTATTGTCTCCAATTGTATCGGAAATACCACGCGACATTCCCACAACTATTGGATCGACTGCTTCGAGATGAGAAGGGTTTGGAGATAGAATAATAGGTAATTTAAAATCTTTTCGAGAAGTATAGATACCTTCTGAACCTAAATGGTACTTTACATCTCCTGAACCTTGGCAACTATTGGGGTCTAAAACACCTTCGAATTCATCAAATATTTTCCCTAATGGTTTACCCATTATATTTGCTAAAACATTTAATCTTCCACGGTGAGCCATCCCCATTACTGCACAGTTAATTTTGTCTCGTGCTGCGTTTTCTAAAAGCCCATCTAAAAGTACTAACATCGATTCACCACCTTCAATGGAGAAGCGTTTATTACCTAAAAACCGAGTATGTAAGAAATTTTCAAATGTGTCCGATTTTGAAAGCATTGTATAAATATGCTTTTTTTCTTCAGATGAATACTTCAACTTTGTATATTCAACTTCAAGTTTTTTGATAATCCAATTAGTTTTTTCAGGGTCTTGATTATGAGTAAATTCAATTCCAATTTTACCACAATACGTATCCCAAAGTGTATCAACAATATCCCTAAGTGATAAGTGTTGCTTTCCTCCTAAACCACCTGTGTCAAATTCTCTATCTAAATCCCAAAGGGTAAATCCATAATACGATAAATTTAATTCGCTATATAAAAAGGACTGAAAACCTAACGGATTTATATCTGCTGCTAAATGACCTCTGTCACGATAGTTAGCAATTAATTGGACTACTTTCCCTTCTTTTTCAATAGAATCCATTTCATTCAATGGTCCAAATGGGTTTACTTGATTATCAATTGACCACGAAGAAGGTTCGAAAGGTATGTGCAGTGTTGCAAAAATGATATCGTAAAATTTTTCACTTCCAAAAAGCATCTTGTGCATATTGGATAAAAACTCTCCAGATTCAGCACCTTGAATTATTCTATGGTCGTACGTACTTGTTAAAGTTATAACCTTTGAAATTGCCATTGTCGATAACACACTTGGCAATACACCATGAAATTCAGGAGGAAAATCAATAGAACCAGAAGCGACAATCAATCCTTGCCCACTCATTAAACGAGGGATAGAAGAAAGTGTTCCAATGGTGCCTGGGTTTGTAAGTGTTACTGTAGCGCCCGACAAATCGTCAATGGTAAGTTTGTTGTTCCTTGCAGCTGAAATAATGCGATCATATTCTGCACAAAATTGTGCAAAATTCATTTTTTGAGCATCTTTTATGCTTGGCACCATTAGCATTCTTGTGCCATCTTTTCTTGTTAAATCAATAGCAAGACCTAGATTTATGGATCCTCTTTTTATACGATAATGTTTCGAATCAACCTGCGAATATGCATCGTTCATACCCGGGCTTTTTTTAATCGATTGAACAATAGCCCAACCAATTAGATGTGTGAAACTAATTTTCTTTTTTCTTCTTGCAAGGAGAAATTTATTGATAATTCTTCTATTTTCTTCTAAAACCTTCACCGGCATAGTTCGGACAGATGTAGCAGTTGGAACTGTTAAAGAACTTTGCATATTTTCAGCAATTCTTCCAGACAAGTTCGACATTGCCACAGCTTCGTCTAATGGTCCTAAATACGGTAAATTTTCGACAGATTTTTTTGCTGCAACTTCAGTAGGTATTTGAACTGGTTGTTCTAAGATAGCAATTTTAATTTCAGGAGCTTTTCCATTGGAAGACGTACCGTTTGTTGGAGGAGCAATTTCGTTAGTAACAGATGGAGAAGTAACAATTGTAGCGTTTTCTGGTGAAAATTGTTGTGTTTCAAAAAAGGCTTTCCATTCGAGGGGAACTGAGTCCTTATCTCGCAAATAATCAAAATACAGTTCGTCAACAAAGGCGCTGTTAGGCGTTATCATATACTAATTCTAGATTTTAATAAAAGATTACAATACAAAACTACAATAATTTATTGAAAGACGAACCGAAAACTTCTTTAGTTCGTCGAAACTTCTTCGGATTTTGCCACAACGATGGTTGTTGCTATATCTCCGGTTACATTACTTATTGTTCTACACATATCTAAAATTCGGTCTACTCCCATTATTAAAGCTATGCCTTCAACAGGTACGTGAACGGATCGAAGTATGATTATTAACATTACTAACCCAACACCAGGAACGGGAGCTGTTCCTATTGAAGCTAATACTGCAGTTAAAACTACTGTTAGTTGTTGGGTGATATCCAAATTAATGCCAAATACTTGTGCAATGAAAATAGTGGCAACACCTTGGTACAGTGCAGTTCCGTCCATATTTATTGTTGCTCCTAAGGGCAATACAAAACCAGCGATTGAAGGCGATACATTCAATTTCTTTTCTACTGTGTCAATAGTTACTGGTAAGGTTGCTGCAGAAGAACTTGTGCCAAAGGCAACTGCTTGAACTTCTCTGATTGCACTGAAAAAAGTTTTATAGGGTATTTTTCCGTAATACCGTACCATTGGTGCGTATACTAATAACATCATTATGAGTAATCCTCCTAAAACTGTTACAATATACCAAGTAAGTGTTGAAACTATTTCAAATCCAAAATCGGAAACCGTTGAAGCTAATAAGGCAAAAACTCCAATTGGTGCTACAAGCATTATCATTTCTACCATTCGAATCAAGGTTGCACTTACTCCTTCAAAAAAGGAAACCACTGGAGCTGATTTTGATTTTGGAATTAAAGTTAAGGCTATTCCGAAAAAGATAGCAATAAATACTATTTGAATCATTTCCCCTTTTGCCATTGCATCTATTGGGTTTTTGGGTACAATGGACACCACAAAATCAACTAAATCAATAGATAAATTTTGTTGCATTTTGTCTGCTAACGAAGCAGATGTAGATGCTTCCAACATTTGAGTTTTTATCTCTGGCGACAATGTAAGCCCCGGTTGAATGGTGTTGGCAAGTACTAACCCAATAGTAATGGCAACTGTTGTTGTTACCATAAAAATAGCCAAGGTTTTAAGCCCAATTCTTCCAACTTGTTGAATATCTTTTAAAGAAGCTGCCCCAACAATAAGTGAAGCAAGTACTAAGGGAACTGCTACAAACCCTAACATTCGTAAAAATAAATCGCCAAACGGTTTTATATAGCTAACTATTGAAGTGGATTTTTTGGCTTCGGCAACCGATAAATAACTTGCCTTTCCTCCATTGTTATATGTTACAAATAACGATGGATACGAAACCGAAGGAACAACTTTTGACTTAATATATTTCAGTAATAATTGAGAATCTTCAGGTTTAAAATCCTTTTTGTCGTTTAAATTTGTTTGAACACTCACTACAGACCATTCTTGTAAACGAAGAGAATTTCCATCGACAAAAGATATCGACAAATCAGTGGCAGGCACTTTAAAAAGCACGCCTACAAGAACTCCTAAAACCATTCCAATGGTAATTAACCAATGGTTGGGAATTGACCGAAGTATATTTTTTTTCATTTTCAGATTGAGGTATTGTTGTATTTTACTCAAAAGATAAGAAAATTACTTTGAACTATTCGTATATTAGTTGTAAATAATTGATATAAAAACTTAAGAGGCAAATCAATGGAAGGGAACAGAAACTATTCTAATGAAGAAATTACAGTTCATTGGGCTCCCAAAAAATGTATTCATTCTGCTAACTGTGTGAAAGCTTTACGTCCTGTTTTTGATCCGAAAAGACAACCTTGGATTGAAATGGACAATGGTACAACGGAAGAAATTATAGCTACTGTGGAAACTTGTCCTTCAGGTGCATTATCGTTTACGTTTAATGGTGAAAAAGAACAATTATAGCATCTATTGCAACGAATACGCTATCTCAAGGGCGTTGTTCATTGGTAAAGGTAAGAACAATTGATTTTGTTCTTTAGCACTTATTTGTCTAAATGAGCCAACTGATAAATTAGAAAGTGGGAAAGAGCCAATGGAAATACGAATCAACCGTAAAGTTGGTTTCCCTATTGTAGCGGTCATTTTTCGAACTTGCCTATTCTTTCCTTCCGTTAACTGAAGGACTAAAAACGTAGTAGGAATCGATTTCCGTTTTCTTATGGGAATAGAACGTTCAGGGAGTTGTAAATTTGGGACGATTTCACAATTCGAAGGTGCTGTAATAGAATCATTTATTACAACACCTTTTTCTAAACTACGGCAATCTTCTGCGGTAACATTCCCTTCTACTTGTACTAAGTAGGTTCGCTGATGTCCTTGTTTCGGATTCAACAATCGATCAACAATTTGTTTTTCATTACCTAACAAAATCAAACCTTCACTGGTAGCATCTAACCGCCCAATGGGATAAACATCGTTCGTGAACCCAAAATCAGCTAACGTCCCAAAGTCATTTTCTTCCTTTGTAAATTGCGACGCTATGCCATACGGTTTGTTGAAAGCAAGAATCATTTCTTAGGTTTTGGTTTTAATTGTTCTTTTCCTTTATTAGCAATATCTTTTTCTAGTTTAGTTTGCTTTGCTTTTTCTTTTTAGACTTTTCATTTTTTTTGGCTTGTTTTTACACTTATCATTGCATAATCCCCAATAATTTCGAATCTATTTCGGATTCAATTTTATTCTGAATTGTTAGATCTAACTGTGAAAAAAAATCTAAGCCAGTGAGGTTCTCAAGTGAATCAATTGTTACGACATAAGAGCAAAGACAAGTTCCTTTTGGTTCTTTATTCGGTATAATAAAACCTATCGCTTTGAATTCGTTTTCATACTGAATTAAAATTGCTTTAAAGTAGAAATCAGGAATTACAACTTTGTTTCTTATGCGTTTATTCCTTGTTGAAATTACTCCAGTAGTAATGTAAAGTTTCTCTGATTCTGAAGTAAGGTCACTGCATATTTGCTCTAAATCTTTCCAAATACCTTGATTGAGATCTTTGTGTTGAGGAGTTATATTTGTTAAATAAGAAACTTCTGTTGCAACTTCATTATCATAAGCTCGATGACTAGCAGGGACTTGATGACCTTTATGAAAATTTTTTTTACTATAATCATTCTTTTTAACTGTTTTGTCAATTTTGTTGTCTGGTTTAACTTTTTTTCTTTTTTTTACATTTTGCTCTATCTGCCATTCTTCAATCGTATATGCTACCCATTTCGAAATTTTTAATGAATAATTATACAAAGCAAAATAACTTGAATAACGTACCAATGTATCACCATTCGTCTTTTCATATTTCGGAATATGATAGTTTTTATCTTGGTTGCTTTGTCCAAAACCATTGGAATAAGAAAACGTGCTGATACAGATTATCAGCATAGTCGCGAGGAAGATGTACTTAGTTTTCATTGCGGTAAATTGAAAAGTGTAATAGATTTGTTCTTTGTAGAAAGTGTTGAATGGAAGTTTTTAACACACCAAGTCCGTACGTTATAGAACGGGACAGATTGATGCTCGATGCATCGTCGAAATACTTAGTAGGGCAGGTTATTTCACCAATTGGAAACTTGTTGTAGATTATTTGAGAAAGCATTTGGTTGTCAAAAATGAAATCATCAGAATTTTTGTGAAGAGGAATAGCTTCTAACACCGTTTTTGAAAAAGCTCTGTAACCTGTATGATATTCCGATAACTTTTGATTTACTAATATATTCTGGACAAATGTTAAAAATCGATTCGAAATATATTTATACAATGGCATTCCACCTTCCAAAGCCCCATTTCCTAAAATTCTGGACCCCAAAACTACTGGGAATATATCGTTAGCTATCAAATGCACCATCGAAGGAATAAGTGCTGGAGTGTATTGATAATCTGGGTGAAGCATTATTACAATATCAGCACCAATTTCTAAGGCTTTTTTGTAGCAAGTTTTTTGATTCCCACCGTACCCTTTATTTTCCTGATGTCGAATTATGTGATGTATTCCCAATCGATGAGCAACATCAACTGTTGAATCCTTGCTAGCATCGTCGACTAAGACAACTTCGTCAACAATATCAAAAGGAATTTCATTATAAGTCTGTTCTAAAGTTTTCGCTGCATTATATGCAGGTAACACAACGACTACTTTTTTATTCTTTATCATAATTTCCTTGAATAACAACCACAAATTCACCTTTGTGGGATTGTGAATCTTTTTGAAAATGTTGAAAGCATTCTTCCGCTGAACTGCGAACAGTTTCTTCGAACAATTTAGTGATTTCTCTACTGATACTAATTTTTCGTTTTGGCGAAAGCTGTACTAACTCCTCTAACAAGCGAATAATTCTATGTGTAGATTCATACAAAACTACTGTTTCTTGTTTTGTTAGTAACTTAGTAAGAATATTGGTTCTTCCCTTTTTAGGTAAAAAACCATAAAAGAAAAAATTAGCAGTATCGAATCCTGAAATTTGTAATGCAGGAACAAATGCCGTTGCACCCGGTAGCGCAATAACATCAATATTATTCGAAATCATAAAAGAAACCAACCAAGATCCGGGATCGGAAATACAAGGGCTTCCAGCATCTGATACATAAATTACAGGATTACCATTTTGAATCAACGAAAGTATATACGAAGATTTTTCGGCTTGTTGTTGTTCAGGACAAGCAATAAAATGTTTGTCCGAAATACCATAGAGTTTTAACAAGCCACCGGTAGTCCGAGTGTCTTCACAGGCGATATGTTGAATTTGTTGAAGAAGTTTCAAACTTCGTATTGTAATATCTTCTTTGTTCCCAATTGGAGTAGAAACAAGATATAAGGCAGGTTTTATTTGGGAGTTTGGATTAGGCTCCATAAGTGGTATTTAGACTTCTTTACGAAGGTTTGCAAAGAATTGTTTTAGAATAAACCCACATTCAAAATTTAAAACACTTCGTGTAATTGAGCATTGATGATTCAACCGAGTATCGGAAAGAATATTATTTATTGATACAACAGCACCAGTTTTGGGATCGTCCGCACCAAAAACAACCCTTGGTATACGAGCTAAGACAATTGCTCCAGCACACATAGAACAAGGTTCCAAAGTAACATACAAAGTGCATTCAAGCAAACGTTTGTGTCCAATAGTATCGGCTGCCATTCTCATAGCATTCATTTCAGCGTGGTTCTGAATATTTTGAGTTTTTTCAATAGTATTATGTCCTTTACCAACAATTATACCGTCACGAACTATAATAGCTCCAACAGGAACTTCTCCTTCTTTAGAAGCAATTTCAGCTTCATCAAGTGCAAGTTGCATAAAATGTTCGTCATTTGCTTGCGCTATCAATCTTGGAAGTTCTTTGCAAATAGTTCTATTTCCTTCAAGAACATCAAAATTCTTAACTTCATTTATGTGTACCCATTGAAAATCTTCAAAAACATTATTTGAAAACTCACCTTTTACTTCACGAACAATATAATAATACACTCTAAAAAGCCCACCATCAGAATAGTCGGCTCTGTTGGTACAAACGCAAGAATCAATACGAGCTTCTATAGAAAGTTCTTCCATTAACTCACGACGAAGTGCTTGTTCTGGAGTTTCGCCTTCTTCTACCTTGCCACCGGGGAATTCCCATTTTAAAG